>JAFWNO010000046.1 GCA_017510305.1 Candidatus Saccharimonadota bacterium
CGCAGATTCCCTCACTATCGGCTATCTCGCTGCTCTGATGATGTGTGCTTGCTTTGTTCGTCACGGCTACGAGCCTACACTTCTCGTCGGCGGCGCCACCGGCCAGAATGGCGACCCAAAGGAAACCGGCGAGCGCGACCTCAAATCTCTCGACGAGGTAGAGCACAATAAAGAATGTATAAAAAGACAAATAATGAAAATAATGAATATTGATGGGCTTGACGATGAGATTGTGAATCCCGATTTTGTGGGGCCTGTCGGAGGCTCGGCCGAGACGGTCGGCGCCAGCCCTGTAACGACAGGCGCTGGCGACCGTTACCCACAAAACGGGCATTCGCAAGCTCAAGTCACAAGGCTTAGGATGGTTGATAACTACGATTGGTTCAAAGATATCAATTACCTCTCCTTCCTCCGCGAGGTCGGCAAGACTTTCTCTATGACGCAACTATTAGACCGCCAATTTATTCAGGCTCGCATCGGCGAGGGCGGCTCTGGCATCTCTTACGCCGAGTTCTCCTACACTCTCATCCAGGGCTACGACTTTCTCCACCTCTATCGCAAATACGGCATCAGCCTCCAGCTCTGTGGTGCAGACCAATTCGGCAACTGTTCCTCTGGTATTCATCTCATCAAGCGCCTCGAAAACGCCACTGCCGATGCTTGGTCTACTCCTCTCGTGATAGACCCAGTCACCGGCAGAAAATTCGGCAAGAGCGAGGGCAACGCTATCTGGCTCGCCAGCACAGACAACGGCTCTGGCAATTATACCTCCGTCTTTGATTTTTATCAATTCTGGCTCAATCAGCCAGATGATTCTGTTGAATATCTGCTCAAGATTTACACCATCTACGATAAAGAAATGATTGAGTCTACCATAAAAGACCATAAAGCCCACCCAGAGGATCGCCTCGCTCAGAAATTGCTTGCTCGCGGCGCTACTGAAGTCGTCCATGGCAAGACAAATGCCGAGGCTGCCATCAATCTCACCAATATCCTCTTTGGCGGTCAGGACATCAACAACCTTTCATCCACCGACATCGAAAATATCGCTCTGCTTCTGCCTATGGCTCCGCTCGGCACTAAAATAGTGGATGCCCTTACAGAAACCGGCCTCGCCCAGTCCAAAAAGGAAGCCAACCGCCTCCTCGCCTCCGGCGCAATTTCCGTAAACGGCGAAAAAGTTTCGGAAGATGCTGAAATAAACACGCTTGCGATTTTAAAACGTGGAAAGAATAAATTTGCTATAATAAAATAGTAGCAAGGAGGGTGGCTCGTGTGGGAGAGCTCCCAAAATATTCCACAAGAATAAGGATAGATTTTGGGAAGGACAACACGAGACGGGACCCCCGCTCTGACGATATATTATGAAGCCAAGAATTCTAACCTACAATTTAAAAGCCGCAAACGATTGTAAAATATACATTGTTACCGACACTCATTACGAATCTGGCCGCATTTTTGAGTTTGATAATATTTTAAAAGAAGCTAAAAAGTCCAAGCCCGATGTTATTATTATGGCCGGCGATACGATTAATTATCTAAACGATATCGATAGTGAAACCTCCCGCCAAGAGTTAATCAATTTTTTCAAAAAGTTATCTAGTATCGCTCCTGTCTATCTTGGCGTTGGTAATCACGACCAAATGCATAAAGACCGCAAATTCCTCCCGGCAAAAATGCTAAAAGAACAGCAAATTTTCCTTGATTTTTTTCGCAGCATTCCCGAGATTACCCTCCTCCACAATCAAAAAGTCGAGCTCAAAAAGGGAATTAATCTCATCGGCCTTACTCTTTCGCGCGATGATTATCAACTTCCGAATTCTACCGGCACCGAGGAGCCAGCCGAGAAATTAAAAGAAGAATTACTAAAGCACCAAAAATTATTATCCCGCACCAGCCCCAATGAAACAAATATTCTATTAATCCACTCCCCTCGCCGCTTCACTTCCGAAATAGTAGATAGCCTAGGTGGCATCGATTATATCATTACGGGCCACATGCACCAGGGCTGCGTTCCGTTCGGTCTCGACGAAATCCTCCCAGGCACATGGGGCATCATCGCCCCAGGCAACGCTCCTTTTCCCATTCGTGCCCGCCACACTTTTCCTAAATATTCTGATAAACTCATCGTCCTCCCTGCGTACAAAACTTTCGCCGGCTGGCGCCGCCACCGCAATGCTATTTTCCCGCAGTCCCACACCATCATTCAGTTCCACAAATGATATAATAAATATAGTATGAGTTTGGTCTATATTTTGGAAGACGACGAAATCATGGCTGGCTGCATTTCTGCCGCCATCAAAAAAGCTGGCAAGTCCATAGCAATCAAGCATTTTAAAGACGCTATTTCTGCCGTCCAAAGTTTAGATAGTGATAATCTTCCGCAGATTATTTTTCTAGACATTCTCCTCACTGGCCCAGATGGCTTCACTTTCCTAAATGAAATCGCTTCATATGACGATACCAATAAAATACCTGTCGTTATCATTTCTTCGCTTAATTTTTCTGGCAAGGATCTTTCCGCTTATAACGTTATTGGCATTTTAAATAAAGAAACTATGCTCCCCGCAGAAATCACCAAATACGTAGAGGAATATTGTAGTAATGCCCACTAAGCCTCTCCGCACCAAAGCCATCGTCCTTCGCCGAACTAATTATGGCGAGACAGACCGCATCATTAATATTCTCACTCCCGAGGGTCAGAAATCTGTCCGCGCTCGCGGCGTTAGAAAGGAAAAGTCCAAGCTTGCCGGCGGTATCGAAATGTTTTGCGTTTCCGATGTTGTCATCCACGAAGGCAAGTCTGATATTGGTACCCTCACTTCCGCCAAAATGCTAGTATTCTTTCAAAACATCCTCACCGACCTTACTAAACTAGAATTAGCCAGCAAAATTTTAAAGGATATTAATCGCGCTAGCACGCATATCGACAGTCCCGATTTTTTCAGTATCACCGAGCAAAGTTTCGCCGGGCTAAATGATAATTATCCTCCAGCCCTCGTGGAAACTTGGTTTAGATTGAACCTCCGTAAAATCACCGGCGAGGAATTAAACTTAGTCCGCGATAAAGACGGTAATAAATTACAGGCCGACAAAAGCTACGCGTGGGATAGTTTCGCCGAAGCCTTCTATCTCCAAG
>JAFWNO010000047.1 GCA_017510305.1 Candidatus Saccharimonadota bacterium
CATGGGTGGCGGTATGGGTAGCCAGATGGGCGGCTCCCCCCAAGGTGCCACCCAACCTCCCCAGCGCTAGCGGGCGACACAGCGAATACTAAAGCCGTAGCCCTTACTGCTATTATCCTGAGGGTTGACGCCGCCAGAATTGTAGCCCAAGTAGTAGGCATTAGTCTCGCTACTAGGCGTACCGGACCAGAAGTAGCCGGACGAGCCCTGACCGTACTCTGAGGCGTTGTACCAATTCCAGTAGCCGTAGTACTTAATAAAGCCGAGAGGCTTTGTTAGAAGTTGGGCACCAGTTGTTACCCCATAGACATCTAGCAGTTTAGCCCAGGATTTATTCACACCTCTATCACCATTAGTTGGCAGAGTCCAGCCCTTCGGGCAGATAGAGGTATTTGGTGCCGTAGTTACACCTTCGGTAGTTTCCTTCGCTACGGCTACTGTCCAGTTGTAGAAGACTTCACCCCAGTAGCTTTGATCCTGAGTAGCATATTGGCCGAGGCCATGTGCTACCTCTACTTTCTTGGTTTGATAATTGTTTGTGTTCCAATCTGTGGTGGCGGTGATGCCGGCGGGGATAGTGTAGGACGATGGCGAATCAAAGTCTGAAGTCGCCGCAGAAATCGTGTAATTGTATAGATTGAGGTTGTCCGTCATCCAGCAGTTGCCATCAGCGGCTTTTATTACACCATAGGTGCCAGATTTATCAGAGCCATTGTTGCCTTTGCCACGATTATCTTTAAGCTGCTTGATGTCTGCGGCAGAAGTAGCAGTGGCAGTGTTTTGGCAGATGTTGGTATTGATGTCTTGCATGTAGGTGATATCCTGAAGGGTGCGGCTGTCACCGAAGACACAGCGAATACTAAAGCCGTAGCCCTTATCGGTGTAATGCTGGAGATTAACCCCAGACGCCCAGTAATTCAGGCTGTACGCATAGGTCTCTGATGAAGGTGTACTAGACCAGAAGAAGCCGTTGCTGCTCTGATAGCCCTCTGAAGCGTAGTCCCATTCCCAGAGGCCGTAGTACAGGCTGAAGCCAAGATTATACTGTGGCGCAGCAGTATCAGTAGTGGTTAATTCTGCACCAGTAGTGATATTATAAACACTCATCAAATTGCTCCAAGACTTTGCACCAGTTTCGGTGCTATTCTCTGGTAGCCTCCAACCCTTTGGACAAATACTGGTAGTGACATTTGATGTAGGTGCAACTGGCTGAGCACCAGCAGTAGCGGCATACCAGTTGTAATAGACTTGGCCGAGATATGGGGTTTTGGCATCGCCAGAGATAGTAGAAGTGCTATTTTCCGTGACAATATGAACTAGGGCCTGAGAATAATCATTAGTATTCCATTCGCTACTGGCTGGAATATGGAATGAGCCAGAGTTGATATTACTATCAGCAGCAGTGATGGTAGTATCAGAAATAGCTAGATTGTCGGCCATCCAGCAATTGCCATCTTTAGCCTTGACAATGTTATAAATCGCGGCGTTTCTACTGTCCATTAACTTCATAGTAGTATCCGTCTCCATCGCCTCACACTCAGCATTAGTAAAATCTTGCATAAATGGCGTAGTGACGCCTTCGGCGAGTGCAGTGTAGAAGATTGTGGTATTATAATCGCCAGAAGGAAGAGTAGTGTTAGCGTTGACACCATAATAAATCTGGGTATTTACGCCCGTGGCATATTCTGGGCCAGTGGTTTCAGATATGAGCGTAGTGCTAGTGTCTGGCACTCCAGACCAAATAGCGGTACTAGCAAGCTCCATGGTGGAAGCGTCATCTAACGAGAAGCCCCAAGTATTTTGGCCAAGTACCTTTTTGTCATCTAAAGTACCAGCAACTGGGGAGAGGTAGGGCTGACTATGGGAAATATCAGTGGAATTATAAATATTTGAGGAGGAGGCAGAAACGTAGAGCTGATAGCCAGTAGGAGCGTTCGTCTTGACATTGACTGTATCATTGGCTGTCGCAATCGACCCGACTGGCGTTGCATCCACATTAAGATCTAAATTGTCGGCATTAGTGATAGTAACGTAATAGCCAGAGGCGGAATTGTGAATAGTAACTTCTTGTGCGTCACTATTTTGCACAGGAGCAAATATGCCAGCAAAAATGTATGCCATTAAAAATGCACCACAGCCAACTATAAACATACGATAGTAGCTCTGATGCCTCGAATACCTCTTTAAACTTAATGATTTCTGTTTCTTCATTGGACCTCCTTTGCTTGATGTTGTCTCGCGGGCGCCATTTTAGTTTGGAGGTATTATTGAGCCAACTAAAATGGTGCCACGAAACTTAAGCAAAGACCCAGTAACAAGCGTCCAATGAAATGGTCCACTGATTAAAGGCGTTCGTGACACCATCTTAATAGATCATTTCATTACGCTTCCGGTCTTGGAAACTTACAAAATTAAATTTTCAAATACTTTAAAAGCAGACGCTTCTAACTGTTACCAAATCTTTGCTTATGCTCCTATAATACACCAAATTTAGCATAGGCGCAAGGACTTTTTGCTATTACTACTTTATTATTGACAAAATATGGTTTCTGTTCTATAATTAAAAACGGTGGTAAGAGAACTTTAATAGGAGGTAAAGAGATGAAAAATTTTTTTGTGTGTAGATTAGCAGAGTTGGACTTTGACGCTGACGGATTTAGCGAAGAAAATTTGCATCGAATGTTAGCGAATGTACAGGCCCCGATACAGGATTGGCACAGAGTGCATGATGCATTGAAACGCGACTTAAGCAAGATGGAGATCCATACAGAGAGAGAACTAAAATATACTGCATTATTGGAACATATCGCAATGTTGTTTATACTGAATATGCCTGTTATTGCCATAATCATGACAATCGTGGCGGCCACAATTAGCAATACATTGACGGTTATGGAATCGCTTCAAAATAGTTCTACACAGAGAGCTATAGGCGGCTGTATAATATGGATAATCTTTACCTATGTAATGCAAGTTAAAGTAATTGGCAGTAGAAGTGTAGCGGATATGCGCAAAGAAAACCAGAAAATTGAGACATACCAAATGGCACAGAAAATATTGGCAGACTATTTATCTTATCACCAAGAAACCCCCTCGGCATAGCCGGGGGATTTTTCTATATTTACCTATTGACATATATTACAATGTGTGCTATAATAAAAAGGTTGTAATATATCGTTTGCGGGGTGGGGAAACAGATAGGGCACAAGAACCTTAAACAAGCACCCCCTCATTTCTTTTAGAAGGAGGGATGATTCCAATGGACAGGTATCTGATTCAGCGGGAGTACGCGAAAGCGTACAGATTAGGAGATGAAGCAGCGATGGCAAAATGCCGCGAAAAGCTAATTGCACTCGAAGAGTACAAAGCTATCAAGTACAAGCTCGAGAAGTACAAAGTTTCCTAATTTCAAGGTCGCATAAGCGGCCTTTTTTCATTGAAAACTTTTAATAAAAACAAAAGAGTAATATTTCTACATTTTGCGGGGTGCGGAGCCACGGCGAGCATTAGAGCGCGGCCCCCGCGACGGCGGGCGGACGCGACTCGCAAGCAAAATTAGAATATATTACTCTTTTAATTTGTTAATTATATAAGTTTTCAATCTGAATCGAAGGCCCCATTGTGGTAGTAATATACGCACTCTTCACATAGGCACCCTTGATCGAAGCAGGCTTCTGCCCCTTTAGGCTCTCAAAGAACACATTAGCGTTCTCTAGCAACTTCTCTGCACCAAAATCAGTCTTGCCTAGACCAATATGCACGATAGACTGCTTATCTACACGATATTCTACCTTACCAGCCTTTGCTTCCTTCACGGCTTTCTCGATATCGGTCGTGACAGTGCCAGCCTTTGGATTAGGCATCAAACCCTTTGGCCCAAGCGTCCTAGCATATTTACCAAGCTTTGGCATATACTGTGGAGTAGAGATTAATACGTCAAAGTCAATTTCACCCTTATCTAGACGCTTCAAGAATTCCTCATCCTCAGCAATATCTGCCCCAGCCGCGGCTGCCTTCTTAGCCTCATCTAGTGGCGCAAATACCGCTACGCGCACAGTTTTACCGTTACCATTAGGGAGTACTACCGTCGTGCGGATATTTTGGTCTGCCTGACGAGGGTCTACCCCTAGGCGCACGTGGGCTTCCACTGTACCGGGGAATTTAGTCGTGCTGGTCTCTACGGCCAATTTTAGAGCATCGGCAAGACTATAAACCTTACCTTTTTCAATCTTCTTAGCAGCTTCTTGGTATTTCTTGCCGCGGCGCTCGATTAGTGGGCGAACTTTTGGCGCCTCACCCTTTGGCTTCTCGGCAGCAGCCTCATCAGCAGCCTTTTTCTCTGCCTTGCGAGCTTGGCGCTCCTCCTCGGCCTTTACTTCCTCTATATGTTTCTTGGACTTTTTACCAGATTTAGCGAATTTCTCCTCTGCTTCTGGCGTCTCTGTAGTCTCAGTAGTTTCTTCTACTACCTCTACTACCTCATCTTTAGTATCTTTGGCATCTTTATCTGCCATAATAGCATATCCTTTCTGTGGTAATAACGGGGAATTACCCCTCCCAACCTTGATTAATATTACCTCTAATTATACCACTCTTTAGCAAAAAAGAAAAGAGGCCGAAATGATTTCGACCTCTATTATGTACAAAGTAGCAAAACACCTAAATTCTACCGAAATTCCTATCCCACATCCATTACCGCCAACTATTCATTACCGCCAGCCAGTACCCATCTGAAGTCCTCCCTACTTCTTCAATCAGATCCAAGCTCTGCAAGTTCTCCGAAGAAAAGACCATTTCAAAGTCCTTCTTCAACGGCGCAATCACCGTTTTATACCATTCACCCTTAAAGCCGACATATTTAAATGTCCCTTTCTTGGTAAACATCAGACTCACCGTATCCTCGTCGTCAGACTTGAGCATTTCGATCTCCTCTTCGTTATATTCGTGCACCGGTGCCGACAGAGCGCAAGCGATAGTTTCCCCTGTTGTATCAAAGTATATATCAGCCAACTTGTGGCCAATCTCGTTAATTGTTAAATTCAACATACGCTATCCCTCCATTACATATGTTTTGCTACCATGTCATCTATTATAACATAATAAATAATAAAAAGCAATTACAAAATCAGAGCCTTTTAAGGTTTTGTCTCTTAGGCTACTCGTGGTGGTATTTGCCGCCCTTAGCAATCTCTTGCGCCCGATAAATCTGCTCTGTCATCATCACCCGCATCAGCATATGCGGGAACACTAGCCTCGAGAAACTCCAGATAAAATCCGCCCTCTCCCGTACTTCATCCGTCACCCCATATGCCCCGCCAATAATAATCACCGCTTCACAGCCAGAGTTAAACACTTTTTGCAATTTATCTGATAATTCCGGCGAGCTAATATTTTTACCCCTCTCATCCGCCAATATCACCACTTGATCTGGCTCAAACGGCCACTTCTCAAGGTGTTTCGCTAATTTTTCCTCCTCATATATTTCCCAAGTAATATCAAAAGGTTTCCTCAGGCGCTTTTCATACTCCGCGCAAGCCTCCGCCACCCAATCCGCACTCTTTTTTCCGCCTGCAATTATCTTAATCATTGTTTACATTATATCACAACTATGGTATAATGGAATAAGTTACCAAAGACAGTAGCTGGTGTTATCTATAATTACACCTTAATTTGCTACCGAGGAATATCTTATTAAAGAGTTATTTGGTGACGTAGTTTAACAATTAGCTAGTCACTTAAAAAAGTAAACCAATTAAACAGGATTTTTATCAAATGGCAATTTCAAAGGATAAAAAACAACAATTGGTTGCTGATTTAACCGAGCTTTTAGATGGTAGCAAGATGGTCGCCTATGCGAAATATCAGGGCTTGACCGTCGCAGAATTGCAAGAGCTTCGTAAAAACGCCCGCGAGGCTGGCGTAAAGATTAAAGTCGTGAAAAACCGTCTATTTCGTGTTGCAATGAACGAAATCGCCGTTTACAAAGACACCGACACTACCGGCCTCACCGGCCAGCTACTTTACGCAGTTTCCGCAGACGACGAAGTCGCACCTGCCAAAGTGCTTGCTACCTTCGCTAAAACCCACGAGGCTCTAGAAGTCATCGGCGGTTTCAGCGACGCTGGTGCTACGCTCTCTAAGGATGAAATTAATGCTCTCGCAGCACTCCCATCAAAGAACGAGCTTATCGCCCAGGTCGTGGCCCAGCTTCTCTCCCCAGTTACAGATTCCATCTCCGCTCTATCTGGCGGCCTATCCGGCATCGTTTCTGGCCTAGAAGCCCACGCCGCTTAATTAATTCAGCAACTTACAATATAAATTAGAAAGGATTATTATCATGGCTGATATTAAAAAATTAGCTGAAGAGCTAACTAAACTTACCGTTCTCGAAGTAAACGAACTTAAGAACGTACTTAAAGATGAATATGGCATTGAGCCAGCTGCTGCAGCAGTCGCTGTTGCTGGCCCTGCCGCTGGTGCCGATGGCGGTGACGCTGGCGCCGAAGAAAAATCCGAGTACGACGTCGTCCTCAAGGATGCAGGTGCTCAAAAGATCGCAGTTATCAAGGCTGTGAAAGAGGCCACTGGCCTAGGTCTTGGCGAAGCTAAGGCTATCGTTGATGGTGCTCCTGC
>JAFWNO010000048.1 GCA_017510305.1 Candidatus Saccharimonadota bacterium
ATGCAAATTTTTACTAAAAATGCTATAATTAACATATGTCCTGTTCTTTACTACAAAGGAGGTAAAAAGATGATTAAAGCAATCATTATTGCAATTTATGATTTATTCGTAGATATCTACGAATTCATACACGAAGAAGTATTTCTCGCACTATCCAACCGCAAAGATAGTAATATCAATAGGATAAAGAGATAACCACCCGCCTCGGCACGCCGGGGCTTTTCCTATTACGCTATTACTTGCGTAAGAAAGAAGAATTAGAAGCCATCCGTTCTATCTTTGCCAATTTTTTCAAATAGAAAATCCCCACCTCCGAAAGAGGCGGGAATCCCCTATGCCAATGCTTACATTACTGCAAGTTTGGAGTCCCCCCCTATCTCTATCTATCGATAGAGTATGCCGACTTTCTGCAAAGTACGGAGTCTCATATTTATAATACTACAGCTTACTTATTTTTGTCAATATTCTTTCTCATCAGTGGGAACGGCACCGCTTCACGCCCAGACACCCCCTCCAGCAGCCAGAAATTCCGCTCGCTATTACCCCAGCCGCAAGCTGGCGGCATGCCATATTCTAGCATCTCTACAAAGTCCATATCTAGCATCTGCGCCTCGTCATCACCTGCATCACGCATCGCCTGCTGCTCTTCAAAGCGCCGTAGTTGGTCCAAAGGATCGTTTAATTCCGAGAAGCCATTACCCATTTCCGTCCCAGCAATAATCGGGTGAAATCTCTGTGTCACCTCTGGATGCTCTGGATCTACCTTTGCCAGCGGCGATAAAGTCGTTGGCTCGTGAATCAGCCAGTATGGCCCAGCAGATTCTTTGCGAATCAATTTCCAAACATTATCTATCATCCTCGCCACCGACACATCCCCAGATAGTTCCACCTTATTATCCTTCAAAATTTGCTTCAACTGCTCCTCGTCCGGATTAAACACATCCACCCCGTATTTTTCCATCAAAAGGTCGGCATATTTTACGCGTGGCCATTTCTTGTCTAAATCAATCTCAAATCCCCCCACATTAAACTGCAAAGTCCCCCAAGTTTCCTTCGCCACATACTTCAGCATTTTCTCGTAAAAGTCCATCCCTTCTTCGTAATCTTGATAGGCCGCATAAGATTCAAAAGCAATATGCTCCGGCAAATGCTCATCATCCACCCCCTCGTTCCTAAAGCGCGGGCCAATATCAAACACCCGCTCAAACCCGCCGCCAAGCAGCCGCTTCAACGGCAGCTCGTGCGAAATTCGCAGATACATATCTTCATCATAGGCGTTGATATGTGTAACAAAAGGCGTCGCATCCGCCCCGCCCGTTGTATGTTCTAAAACTGGAATATTTATCTCTATAAAGCCATGGTCCAGCATAAACTGGCGCGTTGCTTGCCAGAATTTATTGCGCCGCACCAATCTCTCACGCACCTCCTCGTTTACGTTCATATCAATATAGCGCCGGCGATACCGCTCTTCCTTATTGGTAAAGCCATCTCTGCCCGGAAGTGGGCGCAGCGCCTTTGTCAGAAGCCGCACTTCGTTCGCAAAGACAGAAACTTCGCCAGTTTGTGTCTTATTTACTGTACCAGTTGCCTCGATAAAATCGCCCGTATCCAGCAACTTTATGTGACCAATATCAAGCCCTCGCTGGCGAGAGTGTCCGTTTGTCGGGTAACGGTCGCGTCCGCCCGCCGTTGCGGGGGCCGCGCCGACCGTCTCGGCCGAGCCTCCGACGGGCCCCACCAAATCGGAACTCTCGCCAGCCCCGCCCTTATCCTCTCGCCGCATAAAAATCTGTATTTCGCCAAAGTAATCCTTCACTTTAATAAATGCAATCTTCCCAAAGCTCCGTATCGCCGTAATCCGCCCCGCAATCGTCACTGTTTTGCCCTCTAGTGTATCAAAATCATCCAATATTTCTGAAATTTTTGTATCGCGATGAGATTTAGCCGGATATGGGTCTATCCCCATCTCGCGAAGCTCCCCCAGCTTCCTCAGCCGCTCGTCTCTATAATCAGCTAATGTTGTCATATAATATATATTATAACACATTTTTATGGTGTTGAGATTTTATATTTTACCTTTCAGACGCCTTCGTTTCCAAAAAAGTAAAGCCCTAAAGGGCATTGACTTTTTTGAAAGCCTCCGGGATACTGTCTTGAAAGGTAAAAATAAAATCTTCCACTGTAAATGTGTTATAATATAAAATATGAAATTATCACAATCTTTTGTCAAAACTTTACGGGAAGTGTCCAAAGACGAGACCGCCAAAAACGCCCAGCTTTTAATTCGCGCCGGCTATATTCACAAAGAGCTTGCCGGCATCTATGATTATCTCCCTCTCGGGCTAAAAACTTTAGAAAACATTAAAAACATCATCCGCGAAGAATTAAACAGTATTGGCTGCCAAGAAGTCCAAATGACCGCTCTCCAGAATCCAGAACTATGGAAAAAGACTGACCGTTGGGACAGTGAAAAGGTCGACATCTGGTTTAAAACCGATCTATCCGCTGGCGGGGAATTAGGCCTTGCCCCCACCCACGAAGAGCCTATCACCGAAATGATGAAGACTTACATCTCCAGTTATAAAGATTTACCCACCTATGTCTACCAGTTCCAGACCAAATTCAGAAACGAACTCCGCGCCAAATCTGGCATCCTCCGCACTCGCGAATTTTTAATGAAAGACCTTTATAGTTTCTCTGCCGATGAAGAGTCGCATAATAAATTCTATCACGAAGTCGAAAAGGCTTACATGCGTATCTACGACCGCCTCGGCATCGGCGAGGATACCTATCAGACTTTTGCCTCTGGCGGCGTCTTCTCTAAATATAGCCACGAATTCCAGACTATCACCCCTGTCGGCGAAGACACTATTTATTATAATAAAGACAAATCCGTCGTTTTAAACGAAGAGGTATTACTGCCAGAAGTCTTAGACGAATTCGGCCTCAAAAAGGAGGAGCTAGAAAGCACCGCTGCCGCCGAAGTCGGCA
Organism: Candidatus Saccharimonadota bacterium; assembly: GCA_017510305.1. Classification (GTDB taxonomy): domain Bacteria; phylum Patescibacteriota; class Saccharimonadia; order Saccharimonadales; family Saccharimonadaceae; genus Nanosyncoccus. The sequence goes on from JAFWNO010000048.1 coordinate 2,992, forward strand.
ATATCTTCACCTTGAAGTATAAGTATTCCGAGCCTCTCGGCCTCGAGTTTAACGACAAGGATGGCAAGCGAAAGACGGTCTTCATGGGCTGCTACGGCATCGGTGTCTCGCGCGTCATGGGTGTCATCGCCGAGAAATATGCCGACGAAAAGGGTCTCGTCTGGCCAGAAAATATCGCCCCCTATAAATATTACATTATCCCTATCGGCGACAAAGCCAGCGAAATTGCCGAGAAATTACATAGCGAGCATCCAGACGATATTATTCTAGACGATAGAGATTTTCGCCCCGGCCAGAAATTTGCCGATGCCGAATTAATGGGCATCCCTTACCGCATCGTCATCTCTGATAAAACTCTAGAAAATGACGAAGTCGAAATCACCAGCCGTCTCACCGGCCAGTCCGAGATGCTGCCCCTAGACACTTTTTCCAAGAAATTCGCCTGAATCTCTTGACAATTAAATAGTTTACATATATCCTATAATAAGTATGAAAAAATCAATTAGTTTAACCAAAGAAGGCAAAGCCGAGCTTGAGAAAGAGCTAGAGGATTTGATCGCCCAACGTCCCGCCATCGCCGAGCGTATCGCTACAGCTCGCGCCTTTGGTGATCTTTCCGAAAACGAAGAATACAGCTCTGCTCGCGCCGAGCAAAAGACGGTAGAAAATCGTATCTTAGAGATTGAAGACATCTTGAAAAATGCTAAAATCATCCGCAATGTTTCCCACGACAAAGTCGTCATGGGCGCCACCGTCACGGTCAAGATTAATAATAAAAAGCAGACTTATTCCATCGTCGGCGCCGTCGAGGCCAATCCTCTAGAGGGCAAAGTCTCTGATGTTTCCCCTATCGGTAAAGCTATGTTTGGCAAATCCGTCGGTGATAAATTCACTCTCCCCAACGGCAACGAAGGTAAAATCCTCTCCATCGACTAGTTTTACATACCAGTTATTTTATAGCCGAGGTCATAGTATACTTACGATTCTCTTTCTCCATCTCAAACATTTTTCACTTTCTTGTCTCACTTTACCGTATTCTACTTGATTTTGCGTTCAGAGGGACTGGAAGAAGCGGGA
>JAFWNO010000049.1 GCA_017510305.1 Candidatus Saccharimonadota bacterium
CAGGATAATAGCAGTAAGGGCTACGGCTTTAGTATTCGCTGTGTCGCCCGCTAGCGCTGGGGAGGTTGGGTGGCACCATGGGGGGAGCCGCCCATCTGGCTACCCATACCGCCACCCATGCTACCAGAGCCGAGATTAGTAATATTACTAGAGATGGCTACGCTTTGGATGGTGGTGCCATCAATCTTTAAGTCGTAGGTTTTGCCAACTTTTAGGGAGCTAGAAGAAATCATGATGGAATTATAGGATTTTTTAGGGGTATAGGTGACGTCACCAAAGGTGAAAGTGCTAGAATAGGTAGAAGAGAGGTTGATTAGGACGGATGGCTGGCTGGAAGAAGTGGCATTCTGCGCCATGCCACTCATGCCGACGGCAATGACGGTGCCGCCGGTGATATTTAACTCTCCGTTGTAGTCGAGGGCGCCGTTGCCGGAATTGGTGGGGCCGTCGACATAGACTTCGCCGCCGCTGATTGTGACATTGCCGTTGCTGTCGATGCCATCGCCAGAGGCGTTGATGTAAACCTTGCCGCCAGAGATGGTGAGGGCGGAGCCGTCGTCGACGTCAATACCGCCCATCATGCCGCCAAAGCCATTATTGTTTGAAGTGGTAGTGCCTTCGGCTTCGTTTTTAGAGGTAGAGGAAGCGTTGATACCATCATCAGAGGCGGTAATTTTAATGTCGCCGCCGGTGATAGTGATGTCGGAAGCCTCGAGACCTTCATAGCTTTTAGTAATATCTATTGTGCCGCTTTGGATGACGAGACTATAGATAGCTTTGATACCTTTGCCGGTGCTAGAGATATTGGCAGAGCCAGAGCCGGTAATAGTGAGGCTGCCTTCGACAGAGATGGCGGGCTTGGTGTCGTCAGATGAGGGGATACTGCTTTCTAAGGTGTTTTCGCCGACAAATTCAATTAAAATGCTATTTGCTTGTTGGGAGCGGATGGCTTGATTTTCGCTGGTCTTGATAGTAGCATTATCGAGGATGATTTTGACTTCTTCGCTGGTATCAATGGTGAGCCAGCCATTTTCGGTAGAGCCGGTGATGTGGTAAATACCGCCAGAGGTGATTTTGTTGGCACCATCTTTTAGGGTAAGGGTATTTTCAGACTGGCCAGTGAAAGTCTCGTTGCTGACAGGGGTGGTATCGGTGCTGTTGGTTTGATTAAGTAAGAGGTAGGCTGCGCCACCAGCTGCGCCGGCGACCACGAGGGCAAGACCGGCTACGCAGGCGACTTTTTGCCAAGTTTTTAAGTTTTTTAGACCTTTTTGGGGCTTGATGTTGCCTTGATCGGCAGAATTGGTGATGTGTTCGTAGTTGTTCATATAATTCCTTTCTTTATAATTCTTCTTCGGCGAGAGTGTGGGAAAGCGCGACTTTGAGATTGCCATTTCTTTCGCGTAGGGTGTCAATGAATTCTTTCTCACTAGTTCCTTTTTTGAGGTTGATACGGTAGGTAAGCTCAAAGAGAGAGCCGAGGTTGGTGGTCTTGGCTTTTTCCAGAGTGTAGCCATTGAGATATTTATTGAAGGCTTTATCAAAGACGGTAGTATAATCTAGATCTTCGGGGACGAGGACGGTGAGTTTCTTTTCTTGAGTGGTGCCAGCACCAAAATTGATAAAGCTGAGGGTGGCAGTGATGATGGCGACAGCGATGGTAAAGATGGCGGCAAAGGCAAGGTAGCCGGTGCCGACGGCGAGGCCGATAGCCATGGCAAAGAATACCGAGAGGATGGCGCGGGAATTGCCTGGTATCGAGCGGAAGCGGACAAGGCTAAAGGCACCCATGACGGCAACGCCAGTGCCGAGATTGCCATTAACCATGAGAATAACAGTGGTAACGAGTATCGGTAAAATGGCAAGGGTGGTGATGAAGTTTCTATTGCTGTGGGTGGTCTTCATGTGGACAAAGGCAACGACGAGGCCGAGCGCAAAGGCGGTGGCGAGGCACGCTGCAAAATTTTCGATATTTATCCCACCGCTAATGATGCTATTAAACATAGGCTACTCCTTTCTGATTAATTTGTAGGCAAACTTTGCCATATTTGGAAAATGATGCTGGGTAGATTTTTAATTTGGAGAGAGCCTTGGCGAACCAGAGTGGATAAGCATCTAGAGCTTTGGCTTCCATGACGATTTCGCCGTTTTTGAAATAATTTCTACCCCCAGTGCCATGTTCAAGGCGGAGGTTGTCTCTCCGATAACGGATATTTTGGTCGAAAGTGAGACGAAATTTGTTATCTTTACCGATGCCGGTGTAGGAATGGCGATCGTAGGCAAGAAAGAGAAAAGGGTGAAGGTCATATTTTTTGAAACAATAATCTAGCTCGCGGCGAATTTGAGCATTTTTAGTGGGAAGGTTGCCAGTTTTTAGGTAATCATAAAAATCTCCAAGGCGAACAGCGATGCGGCGTTTGTTGCCGATGCCATTAAACTTCTTTTTTATCTCTACAAAGACCGTATCATCTAATGATTTAGGTGTATTATAACTACGCAAGCGGATTTTTTCTTTGTAAATCGGCTTTTCGAGCGAGTGGAGTGCCAGATACTTACTAGCATTATCAAAATAGATGCTAGCGTTGGTGCCCTTTGGGTATTTATCTGGCTTAATATTATTAGCTATCTCCGCTAGCAGGTTTTTAGCTTGCTGAGGAGTTAAGAGGTATTTTACCTCTGTGCGTCGAAAAACTTCCTGCGCGGGGGTGTCGCCGACTTGTCTTACTTTAATCTTTAATTCTTTGCTTGTCATGCCCCTATTATAGTGGCGAAGGCTGAAATGAAACTTAAAAACTTAAAATATAAAAAATTATCAATCTTGCACTTGTGGGCAATGGTCGCCAGCGCCTGTCTTTACAGGGCTGGCGCCAATGGACTCGTAGCAACTCCGTCACAGCCCACAAGTGTAAGATTGGTAATTTTCTAGTTTTAGTCTTTAGCCTTCGACTTCTACGCCCATAGAGCGAGCGGTGCCGGCGATGATTTTGACGGCGCCGTCGATATCAACAGCGTTAAGCTGGTCTTTCTTGATCTCGGCGATTTCCTCGAGCTGAGCGCGAGTGATTTTGCCGACTTTGTCGACGTTGGGCTTGCCGGAACCTTTTTTGATGTTGACTTTCTCGCGGATGAGATCGTCAACGGGGCGGCCGAGACAGACCCAGTCGAAGCTACGGTCTTCGTAGACAGAGATGTGGACAATCACATCTTTGCCCTGGTATTCTTTGGTGGCTTCATTGAATGGATTGATAAAATCCATCATATTGAGACCCCATTGACCGAGGGTAGAGCCTACCGGAGGGCCAGCGGTGGCTTTGCCACCTGGGATGCGAAGTTTGAGACTTCCGATTTTCTTTTTGACATCTGCCATAATCTAATTCCTAATTAAAATTGATAAGATTAGTGCGTAACTTCTCTATTATACCGCAAATCGCTAAAAATGTAAAGGTTAGCCGAGTTTTTTGACTTGGAGGGCATCCAACTCGACTGGTGTCTCGCGGCCAAACATAGAAACCATGACTTTGAGTTTGCCCTTGGCAGAGTCAATCTCGGAAATGGTGCCGTCGAAGCCTTTGAATGGGCCGTCTGTAATAGAGACAACTTCGCCGAGCTCGTAGTTGACGGAATATTTAGGATCTTCGGCGCCCATGCGCTTCTTAATTTTGATAATTTCGTCTTTAGAAACAGGGGTAGGCTGAGTGCCAGTGCCGATGAAGCCAGTGACGCCTGGGGTGTTTCTGATGATATACCAAGTTTCGTCGGATAATTTCATTTCGACAAGGACGTAGCCTTGGAAAATCTTGCGGTCTACGACTTTGCGCTTGCCATTTTTAATTTCGATTCTTTTTTCCTTTGGGACGATTGCTTCGAAAATCTTACCCTTGAAATCTGCGCCACCGACACGCTGATTGATAGAATCGGCGACTTTGTCTTCGTAACCGCTGTAGGTGCTGATAGCATACCATGCGCGGGTGTCATCATATCTGTTTACTGCCATAAAAACTCCTTATGATAATAGTTGATTAAAGATTAATGTAAAGAGCGCGTCTAAGAGCATGATGATGCCGATGAAGAGGGCGGTGTAGATGAGGACGGCAAGCACCATTTTCCAGGCGGCTTTTCTGGATGGCCAGCGGACTTGGCGTAATTCTAGCCAAGATTCGTGGATATATCTGAACGGCCAGGTAATAAAACGGACTGGCGCGCTCATTGGCTTTTTATTGGCTTTTTTAGCCTCTTTTTTAGCTAATTTTGCTGCTTTTTTAGCTAGCTTTGCATCGGTTTTAGTGGTTTTTGTTTCATTTTTTGGCTCGGGACTATGCGATTCTTCGTGTGACTCGCGTGAATCCTTTGCCTTGATACGAGTTATATTTGCCACAAAACTCCTTTCCTATAAAAAATAGTCTATTTAGACTTATGTCAAGTATAGCACAGATTTTTGGGAAAGTAAATAGCCCCGACGAGCGGGGCTTTATGGGGTAATGTGCTATTGAGAGAGAAGATTGTTTATTGCGCAGATGGTGACTGCGCAACGTGCGGTGTCTGATTTAAGACATGCTTGCCCCCATGCTGACATGAGGATATGAACTAAGATAGTCAGAATGACCATGAACAACACTAATAAAGGTATGGTGGCGATATTGTTTGCGCTACTATAGCCTATTAGAAGTATTGAGTAGATGGGCAAGATGCAGAAGATAGATAAGACTACCATGAAGATTGCTGTGTCTTGGTAAGAAATCTTTCTGTAGTCTGCGGCTGCCTCATCTGATAGATAGTAATTCATCCTGTCGTGACAACTAAGACGCATTTCTAATAGCGTGTCATGATTGGGCTGCATGTCGGCAAGCAAATTAGTGTATCTTGCAATTGCTTCTTCTCTCTGTGCTTGGCCATAATATTGCAGGCCTTGATTTAATTTTTCTGATTCACTCATAATAACTCCCTCCCAGTAAGTAAAAGTGAATATGTTTTTAAGGTGCGACTTATCTATTATATCACATCTTTTCGTGATATAATAAAAATAATGAGTTTAAAATTGTATAATACATTGTCGAGAAAGGTGGAAGAGTTTCATCCGCAGGATGCAGAGAACGTGAAGATATATACTTGTGGGCCGACGGTGTATGCTAGAGCGCACATTGGGAATTTGTGCTCATATATATATTGGGGGCTTTTGGTGGCCGTATTAGAGGCGGACGGAATGAGACCGCAGAGAGTGCTGAATTTTACAGATGTGGGGCATTTAACATCTGATGGCGATACGGGAGAGGATAAACTGGAGCGTGGCGCAAAGCGCGAGAACAAGACTGTCTGGGAGGTGGCAGAATATTACGAAGAATTGTTTATGAGGGATTATAATTCCCTGTTTTTGGAGATGCCGGCGAAGATTTGCAAGGCAACGGATTATATTGAGGCAGATAAACAGATGATTGATATTTTGACGGAGAAAGGGTATACCTATGAAACGTCTGATGGGATATATTTTGACACGAGCAAGTTTCCGAAGTATGCAGAATTTGCAAGGCTAGATTTAGACCATTTGAAGGCGGGGGCGAGGGTAGGATTTAATAGCGAGAAACGGAACGTGTCGGATTTTGCGTTATGGAAATTTATCCAGCCCGGTGAAGACCATGCGATGAAGTGGGAATATCGGGGGAGAGAAGGGTATCCTGGGTGGCACATTGAGTGCTCGGTGATATCACATGAGGAATTGGGCGAGCCGTTAGACATTCATTGTGGCGGAATAGACCATATTCCGGTGCATCATACTAATGAAATTGCGCAGACAGAGGCGGCGTATGGGGTAAAGATGTGTAATTTCTGGCTACATTGTAATTTTATTACGATTGACGGACAGAAGATTTCAAAATCTCTGGGGAATACCTATTCTTTGGATGATCTTTTCAAGCGGGGCTTTTCGCCGCTGGATTTCAAGATGTGGGTGTTGCAGGGGCACTACCTAGGGGAGAGGAATTTTTCATTTGAAGATTTAGAGGCGGCAAAGAATCGGCGACTGAATTGGAAGAATCGGGTGGCGCTTGCGATGCAGAAAGAAAACAATGACGAGAAGACGCTAGAGCAGGTGACGGATGTAGATGCGCCAGAATTAAAGGTGTTGGAGGAAAAGCTTGTCGGAGATGCAGAATTTGTACATGGTTTTATGGACAAATTAAACGATAATCTAAATTCGCCGGAAGCATTTGCATTGATTGATAATAGTGAAATATCCCTGAAAGGTTGGAAAATGGTAGAAAAGGTATTTAGATTGGGATTATTTGATTTTAAGGTGCCAGCTGATGAGCAATTAGAAAAGATGCGGCTTCGAAATGAGGCTAGGGAGAATGGGGACTATGGCTTGGCTGATAGATTGCGTGACGAACTTTTAGACGATGGGTTTTTGATGCTAGACACAGATGCTGGCAGTTTTTGGCAACTTTGTAAATAATACAACATAAAATAAGCGAAATGGCTTGACACACTATATGTGGGGGTTTATACTAGAAACAGACACTAAATATGGTGTAGGTAATACTAAAGAAAGCTAACAAAACAAAAACTACTGACATTAAGGAGGTCAAGAAAAATGTTTAAGAAAATCGAAAAACGCGATGGGAAAATCGCGAATTTTAAACCAGAGAAGATTACCGAGGCGATTGAAAAGGCGGGTCTTGCGACGGGTGAATTTAAGGCTGATAGGGCAAAGGCTCTTTCTGAAAAGGCGATAAAGCGTGCGGAAGAAACTATTAATAAGCGTGTGCCAAGTGTAGAGCAGATTCAAGATATTGTAGAGCAAGTCTTGATGGAGTCTAGCTTTAAGAAGACTGCGAAAGCTTATATTGCTTACCGCTTGGAGAGAAGTAGGGTGCGTGAGGCAAAGAGTAATCTGATGAATATTTACAAGACGATTTCGATTGCGGATGCAAGCGAAGATTCTGATGTGAAGCGCTCCAATGCGAATGTGGATGGTAATTCGGCGATGGGCAAGATGCTACAATTTGGCGCGGAAGGCTCAAAAGAGTTCGCGAAGGCGGTATTAACAGACCCGAAGTTTGCCTTTGCGCATGATAATGGCGATATTCATATTCACGACTTAGACTTCTACGCGACTGGTACGCTTACTTGCTGCCAGACGGACGTGTTGAGGTTATTCAAAAATGGGTTTAACACTGGGCACGGGCATCTGCGCACGCCAAATTCGAGTGGCTCGTATGCGGCGCTAGCGGCGATTATCTTGCAAGCTAACCAAAACGAGCAGCACGGTGGCCAATCGATTCCTAATTTTGACTACGCGATGGCTCCTGGTGTGGATAAATCTTTCCGTAAGGCTTTGAAATCTAATCTTGAAAAGTATAATAAATTTGCCGGTAAGAAGATAAAA
>JAFWNO010000050.1 GCA_017510305.1 Candidatus Saccharimonadota bacterium
AATTATTCAGAGTCTATGCTACCTTTTCCGTAGCGTTTTTACTTGCCTTTATTTCTTCCAGTCTACTTACTCCTGCTGGCACATCTTCCGCTGTAGATTGCACAAACAACCTCACTCCTTCTGGCGATATTTGCGGTAGCGACACCACCGACGTCAATGTTTCCGACACTGGTGCTTGGACTGTCAGCATTTCTTCTTCTGGTACTCTAAATGTAGATGTTACTCCTTCTGGCTCTGGCACTACATCTACCGCTACCGATAATGTAAATGTTTATACTAATACTCCAAATGGTTACCAACTCTACCTCAATAGTACTTCTGGCTCTACTGATATTTATAATAATAGTGATACAGAACACGAAAGAAACCATTTCATAGCAACTACTGGTACTAAAGATTCACCTATAGCCTTATCTTCTAATTCATGGGGCTATAGTCTATCTTCTAACCCTACTACCTTCTCTAAAGTAGAAACCTCTAGTTCTGCTGCAGACTCTCTGATTAGCTCTGGCTCTAAAACAAGCGGTAGTGGAGATAACCTATATGTAACCTATGGCTTCAATGCCGACACTAAACTCACACCAGGTACTTATACAACAAGTGTTACCTATACTGCCGTAGCGGAAGTACCGAGTTATACTATTTCTAGCGTATCTCCTAATAACTTCTCTTCTAGCGATACTAATCAACCAATCACTATCGTTACTACTACACCTAGTACAGAATTAGGCCTAGGAGATATTACTGCTAGAATTACAGATAGTACTGGTACTAATACAGTAAACTTAACTAACTGTACCGAAACTACAGTAACAGTAAGCGGCACATCCTATCGGGCAGCAAGCTGTACCTATCCCGGAGGATTACCAGTAAGTATTAATAACTATAATGTAGAATTAACGAGTAGCTGGCATAGTGCTACTTATACTCTACCAAACTCTATTACTATCTACCAGACCACTATGCAAAACTTCACCCAAACAAACTGTAACAATCTAATAGAATCTACAGCCACAGAAGACCATAGAACAAGACTAAAAGATATAAGAGACGGTAAGTTCTATAATGTAAGTAAGCTAGCCGATGGGAATTGTTGGATGGTGCAGAACTTGGCGTTGGATGGAGGGAGAACATTAACGCCAGCGGATAGTAACGTGACACAAAATAGAATATTGCCAGTAAATAAAACTTTAGCGCAAATTGAATATACCGATGATGCAGCCATGATTTATTCTGGTGCTGCCGATAGTGTTGACAGTTATGGCTCAAAATATGGAAACTATTATAACTGGAAAGCTGCAACTGCAACCATTGGGGTGGCTTCACAAGGTAGTACAACATACGAAAGTATTTGTCCATTAGGATGGCAACTCCCAAATTACTCTGGACAGTATTCGTATTATTCGTTGTTTAGTAACTATACTTTTTCTTCCCCGACAGATACACGAAAAGCGCCTCTCTCTTTTCCACTAGGGGGACTCATAAGTACTTCGCAGCACTCCAATATTGGCTTAACTGCTAATTATCATACCCGTACTGGCGTTAGTAGTGGTATAGATTGGCAATTATACTTCCATTTTGAAAGTAGTACTCCTAGATTTTTGAATTATTTTGGAACGGCGTATGTTATTTCTGTTCGCTGTGTCTTCGGCAGCTAATTGGAAATTTGTAAGGCGAAATATTTTCTAAACCTTGGCAACATCTTCGATTTCATTTCTAGATTTAAAATGTGTCATTTTTACAATCGGTCAGCTTGTTAAAAATTCCCCATTTGCGAAGCAAATCATAAGGAATTTTTAACAGCGACGAACGATGTAAAAATCGACAACAGTTTAAGTCGAAATAGAAGATGTGTGCCAAGGATTTAGGAAACGGGCGCCGCTTGTTTTTTGACATCCCTCACCTTTTATGCTACAATATCATAGTTAAACATTGCCAAGGAGGAGGTGAATAACAATGTTTAAAGTATCCATTCCGGAAATATCAGACGACCAATTAAAAAAGCGTTACGCTCAAATCAAGCCAATCGTCGATGTTGGCCAGGACGATAAATACTGGCTCAAAGAGTTTCAATTTGAAGAGCTAAGGACAGTTGCCTACACTTGGGACCCCGACAGAAGAGGCGAGTCAGTTGGTGCCCACAAGCTTCAGCCAATTCTCGACGAGGATTTTGCCTGCATAATCAAATACGGTTACCATGGCCTGTTCAAGCCTACCATCGCTGAAGTTTTAGCTCAAATTGACACCCCTTGCATTAAACTTGTCCGGGCTTTTGAAATCATTGAGCACCCCAAATCTGCCGAAGATTTTTATAAAACCCCACTTCATACAGCGGTCTTTAATGCGAGCTATCACGTCGCCATCGTTCGGCTCTATACTTACGCTAATGATAGTCACACCTACAAATTAGATATAGAAACCGACAGTGAAGGTAGATTTATCGTCTGACATCTCCCCGCCGCGTTAGGGCGACCCTCTAGCGTTGGCGATATCCGTTCAAAAGCCTCGGCGACCCCGGGGCTTTTTTCTTGCGCCGCTTTATGGTATAATTATAAGATATGAGTGAAAGAAGTTTATCTGGAGAATTAAAAGACAAAATGGGGGAAAAAGTTACCGTTTCTGGCTGGGTTAATTCCCGCAGAGATCACGGCGGCCTAATTTTCATCGACCTTCGCGACCATGAAGGGATTATTCAGCTAGTTGTCACGCCAGACACCAAGGATAGTTTCAAATTAGCAGAAACTTTAAGGGATGAATTTGTTATCACCGCCACTGGCACTATGCGCGAGCGCGCCCCAGAGCTTAAAAACCCTAATATCCCCACTGGCGATATCGAGCTCGTCGTCTCCGATTTAAAACTTCTTAACAAATCCGCTCCTCTCCCTGTTAATACTCACGATGATGGCGAGAAATCTTCCGAGGAAATGCGCTTAAAATACCGCTATCTTGATCTTCGCCGCCCTTCCATGCAAAAAACTTTAAAGCGCCGTGCCGAATTCTATCACTTCATTCGCGACTTTATGGAAAAGCACGATTTTATAGAGGTCGCTACGCCAATTCTTGCTAACTCTTCCCCAGAGGGCGCCCGTGATTTTCTCGTGCCTAGCCGCATCCATCCGGGCAAATTCTACGCCCTGCCTCAGGCTCCGCAGCAGTTCAAGCAGTTACTAATGGTCGGCGGAGTGCCAAAATATTACCAAATCGCACCTTGTTTCCGCGACGAAGACCCTCGCGCAGACCGCCTCTATGGCGATTTCTATCAGCTAGATATGGAAGTGGCCTTTGTTGATAATGGCGAGGAAATCCGCAAGATGATGGAGCCTCTAATGCAGAGCCTCGTCACCGATTTTGCCGGCAAGGAACTATTCTTTAAAGATATCCCCACCATCACCTATAAAGAGGCTATGGAAAAATACGGCACCGACAAGCCAGATCTCCGCTACAAAATGGAGCTCATCGACCTCACCGACACTTTAAAAAACACCGAGTTTAAAGTATTCCAATCTGAATGCGTCAAAGCAATTTGCGTCAAAAATGGCGCCAGCCTCACCCGTTCCCAGATAGATAATTTTACCGAAGAGGCTCGGAAGCTCGGCGCTGGCGGCCTCGCCTACATCATATACGAAAACGGCAGCGAAAAATCTCCCATTGCCAAGTTCTTAAAGTCAGAGGAGCTAGCTAAAATCAAAGAATTGACTGGTGCCGAAGATGGCGATGCCGTATTCTTTGGTGCAGACACCAGAGAAAAGGTCAATAAAGTCCTCGGCAGCCTCCGCATCCAGTTTGCCGACCATTTCGAATTAAAAGATGACAACAAAGTCGCCTATTGCTGGGTTATCGATTTTCCATTTTACGAGTTTAACGATGGTGAAAAGAAAATTGACTTCGGCCACAATCCATTCTCTATGCCAAAAGGTGGCCTTTCTGCTCTGGAAAACGCCAAGACCGACGAAGAAAAACTCGCCATCACCGCCGACCAATACGATTTAGTAATGAACGGTTACGAAGTTTGCTCTGGCGCTGTCCGCAATTATAATCCAGAAATAATGTATAAAGCCTTCGGCATCCTCGGCTACAGTAAAGAATATGTCGATGAGCGCTTTGGCGGCATCTTAAACGCTTTCAAATTTGGCGCACCTCCTCACGCCGGCTGTGCCCCAGGTCTAGACCGCATCTTTATGGTACTAGAAGATAAAGACAATATCCGTGACATCATCGCCTTCCCAAAGAATGGCTCTGGCGTAGACCTAATGATGAACTCCCCATCAGAGGTGGACGAAGACCAGCTAGAAGATGCCCACATCGCCATCATCGAAGACGACGAAGACTAAATATTGAAAAATACTTCAATCTGTGGTATAATAGAAAGATAGTGGCTTTTTGTCGCTAGGTAACTTTTAAACGCCATTTCTGGAATAGGAGGGAAGA
>JAFWNO010000051.1 GCA_017510305.1 Candidatus Saccharimonadota bacterium
AAATCCTGGGGCGGCAAACCGAAGGGTGGTGTAGACCATTTGGATTATGCGGTGAATCGGGGCTGGGTGGATTTTGAACGGGGAGCAAAGGTAGCAGGGGCCAAGTTTTACTATCTGAAAAACGAACTGGCTTTACTCGAGAACGCTCTGGTGCAATTTGGCTTAAAAAAGGTAATGGAAAAAGGCTTTAATTATATTACAGTGCCGGATTTGGTATCCTCGAAAGTACTGGAGGGGACTGGGTTTAATCCCAGGACTTCAGACCAGTCGGATGAGTATTTTATTGAAGGGGAAGATTTGGCCTTGATTGCGACAGCAGAGATTGCTTTGACGGGTTACCACATGAACGAAATAATCGAGGAAAAGGACCTACCGCTACTTTATGCGGGGTATTCGGCGTGTTTTCGCAAGGAAGCTGGTTCGGCTGGCAAGCATACGCGGGGGCTGTTTCGAGTACATCAGTTTAACAAACTGGAAATGTATGTATTTTGTGTGCCAGAAAAATCCAAAGAACTGCACGAAATGATTCTAGCGACTGAGGAGGAAATCTGGCAAGAGTTGGGTATTCCGTACCGAGTGATCAATATCGCAGCGGGGGATTTGGGGGCGCCAGCAGCCAAGAAGTACGACGTGGAATATTGGTCGCCGGTGGATCAGACTTACCGGGAGCTGACTAGCTGTTCTAACTGTACAGATTTTCAGGCGCGGAATTTAAATATTCGGGTGCGGCGCGAGGATGGCTCAGTAGAAGTATTGCACACCTTGAACGGCACGGCGGTGTCGCTAGCTAGGACTATGGTGGCGGTGATTGAGAATTACGCTACCCCTGATGGCAAATTGAAAATCCCAGATGTTTTGAAACCATATTTAAATGATAAGGAGGAACTATAAAATGATCGAAAAGATTGAAATGGGTGGCAAAGGCTACAAGATTGACGAGCCGTTTAAAAAATATGTACAGAAGCGACTAGGGAAGCTAGACAGGTACCTACCGAGAGCAGCCAAGAAAGACGTAGTGATGAAGGTAACAGTGGCGGAAATCAGCAAGAGCAAGAACGACAAATACGAAATTGCGGTGACGCTAGAGACTACCGGTGGCAAGGTAATTGCAGCAAAGGATGAATGTTCGAATGTGTTTGCAGGAGTGGATTTAGTCGAAGCAAAGCTAACCGGACAGATTCGGCGCTACAAGCTGGAGGCGCAGCCGCATCGCCAGAAGAAGAGCCTGAGGAGCCTCTTTATTCACAGGAAATAATGTGATACAATAGGGGATAGATTGGAGTTATATGGCGAATAAAGATACAGGCAAAAATGCCGAGAAACAAGTTGTTAAACCGAAAAATAAGCCTACGGTAAAGGTGCGAAAAGAAAAGAAACCAACAGATAAGCTGGCAGACAGGACAGCTCTGACTAAGTTTTTGCAGGGGATATTTGGTGATGCGCAGAAGAAGATTTTGAAGCGGCTATGGAAGCGGACCCAAGAGATCAATAAGTTAGAACCAAAATACGAAGCCATGAGTGACGAGGAGCTCCAGGCACAGTCAGAAAAGTTCCGAGAGCGGATTCGGAAAGCTTTGCAAGAGCAGAAAGATACTGAAGAAAGCGCGTCCGAAACTTCCGCAAAACAGGGAAAAAAGTCTAAAAAGCACAAAAAACCGCTTGATGATACAAAGATTTTGAATGAGCTGTTGCCAGAAGTGTTTGCGGTGGCTCGGGAGGCTACTAAGCGGGTGATGGGCCTCAGGCCTTATGATGTGCAGCTGATTGGTGGGATGGTGCTAAATGAAGGCGCCGTAGCCGAAATGAAGACTGGTGAGGGCAAGACCTTAGTAGCAATGTTGCCGGCGTATCTTAATGGTTTGACGGGGCGCGGTGTTCATGTTGTGACCGTGAATGATTATTTGGCGCAGCGGGATGCAGGCTGGAATGGGCCGATTTATGACTTTTTGGG
>JAFWNO010000006.1 GCA_017510305.1 Candidatus Saccharimonadota bacterium
TTAATCATACTATTACTTTCAAGACCTCCAGCTTTTCTAACTACGCTATTGCTACCAAAACCATCGCTTCGCCAGATACTGGCGTAATGACGTCAGAGGGCGCTTCCGCCGTTGAATCTGGAATTATACCGCTAATAGCTACAATAACTCTTCTAGGTCTAGCTGCATTTGTTACTAAAAAAATCTTAGTCTAAAATGAAAATCCTCGGCATCGAAACCAGTTGTGACGAAACCGCCGCTGCCATCGTAGAAGATGGCAGCAAGATTTTGTCTAATGTGGTCGTCTCCCAGATTGACATTTTTGCTGAATACGGTGGCGTTATCCCAGAAGTCGCCGCTCGCTCTCACCTGGAAGTAATGATGCCAGTAGTACAAAAAGCCTTAGAAGATGCCAAATGTACGTGGAGTGATATTGACGCTATCGCGGTTACTTATGCTCCCGGACTTCTTGGCTCGCTTTTAATTGGCACCCTTACCGCTCGCACCCTCGCAATCTTGCACGACAAACCTCTCTATGCCGTTCATCATCTCAAGTCCCACGTCTATGCCAACTGGCTGGAAGTGGAAATGCCAAAAAATGTCCATTCGAGACCCTCTTGCGAAGACGCGAGCAAGAAGAGCGAAGCGCTCCCCGTAACGACGGGTGAGCGCGAGCGCGTCGAGAATGGACCATTTTTGACATTTCCACTGCTAGCATTGGTAATCTCCGGTGGCCACACCCAGATTCTCTACATGCCAGCCCACAATAAGTTCGAGATTATCGGCACCACTCACGATGATGCCGTTGGTGAATGCTTCGACAAAGTCGCCAAAATCTTAGGTTTGCCATATCCAGGCGGCCCATCTATTGCTAAAGCCGCTACAAACGGGGATGAAAATAAATACAAACTCCCTCATCCCAAGGTAGACAATCTAGATTTTTCTTTTTCTGGTCTCAAGACGGCAGTTTTGAGAGCAGTTCAAAAGGAGCTTGGCCTTCCTATCTCTCATCCGTCTCATGATCTCAAGAATCACCTGTCAGAGCAACAAGTTGCCGACTTTGCTGCTAGCTTCCAAAAAACCGCTATCGATATTCTCTTAGAAAAACTCGAGAAAGCCAGGGAACAACACCCTGAAGTTAAATCCATCGTCTTCGCCGGTGGCGTCTCCGCCAACCAGAAACTTAGAGAAATGGCGGGGCACTCTCTTCAAAAAAATCTCCCAGTCTTTTTCCCCGAAGCTAAGTTTTCCGGTGACAACGGCGCTATGGTTGCCGCCGCCGCCTATTATGAGATTCAGTCTGGTATCGAGCCTACTAACCCTTATAAACTCAACATTTACCCTAGAATCGAAATCACTTGTTGAATTTTTTCAACAATTTTTCTAATCTGTGGTATAATTATTTATATTTATTTTTTGCAATTTTATTGAGATAATACAATCAAATAAATTAAAAAAGGATTTAACATGACCAAAGAAAATGATGAATCAATTGATAAGATAAATTTAAAATTACCCAATGGGATGACTATAGACGACATAAATAAAATATTAATGGAAGAAGCAGAGAATAAGTTTAGGACACTTACGACCAACCTCGAATACAATATGCATTCAATCGCCGACAATATAAAATACTATCGGAACCAAAGTGAATTAAGCCAAGAGAAACTCGCAGAATTATTAGGTGTTAATCGTGGCACAATAGTCAACTGGGAGAAGGGGAATAGCGCCCCAGATGCATGGCAAATAGAAGACCTGGCAAAGATATTTAGGATAGAAGTTAAAGAA
>JAFWNO010000007.1 GCA_017510305.1 Candidatus Saccharimonadota bacterium
TCATCAAACCCAGCCGATTCTATCTCAGCCAAATCTGCCGCCGTCGGCTCCATCTCGTCAAGATTCTCCTCCTCGGAAAAATCATCAAATTCTTTATCTAAATCATCTTCCATTTATCCAATTATATCACAAGTAACTGACTTCTTAAATTTTATTACTACTATTTTGCACGCCTACGTTTTTGAAAAAGTAAAGGCACAAGGCCATTGACTTTTTCAAAAGCCTCCGGGAAACTGTGCTAAATAGTAGTAATAAAATTTAAGAAGTGCGCTATTTAGAATCTTATTATTACTATTTTTAACGCAATATCCCGAAGTCTTTCCAAAAAGTCAACATGAGCGAAGCGAATTTTACTTTTTGGAAAACGAAGGCGCGTAGAAATAGTAATAATAAGATTCGCAAAACTAGCTATTCTTATGCTATAATAAACATAAGCATGTTTGAAAAATACAAGAAAAAGAATTTAATTCACCATCCCTTAGAAAACATCGAAGATGTCGAGGATTTTTACACCGCGATTAATCGTAGCCATCTCACCAAAATGCTCTCCCCCGAGCGCCCCTATACCTACTGGACTATCGAATTATACGACAAAGCCAACGGCATCCGCGGCGGCGGCGGTCTCGGTGTATTAGCCGCGGACACTCGCCGAGTTGCCGAGAGATTAGACGTCCCACTCACCCTCATCACCCCGTTTTACCCTTCCGAGCAGCATCAAACTTACAAAGATTTTCATAACGGCGAATATCACGAAAAAGTCAATTACGCTAATTATGGCTACACCTTCCTCGACACCGTCAATATCCGCGCCAACGGTGAAATCTGCACTCTAGACGTCATCGAAAAAGTCCTCGGCTCCACTCGCATTCTCTGCATCACCGAGCCAAACTTCGGCGAATTATACTCTGGTGACTCCTGCGGGGACCACCGTCTCTACCAAGAAGTCGCCCTTGGCTTTGGTGGCTATCAGGCCCTGAAACTTGCCGGCCTTCGCCCCGCTATTATGCAATTAAACGAAGTTGCCACCTTCTTTGCCGCCCTCGCCCGCCTCGATGAGCTTACCAGTAGCGGCATGGATTTCTATGAAGCTGTCGTCTACACTAGAAAGCACACCCTCTATACTAATCACACCCTTGTCCAAGCCGCCGAGGCAGATTTCTCCTACGACCAATTCGAACGCTACGTCTTCCAAAATCTCAAATCCAAAGCCGTCAAAAAATGGCTCTCTGATAAATTCGACAATGGCCGCATTAAACTTTCCGCCGTCACCATCGAAATCGCCGAATTGCGCTCTGGCGTATCTAAATTACACGCTCGCGTTGCCAACTATCACGACATCGCCGGCGAAAAAGTCAAATTCAAAGCCGTCACCAACGGTATCAATATTCCCACCTGGACACTCCCTCAAATCGTCGATTATTACAAAGAGCAGGGCATCTTAGACCGATTCTACCTCCCTACCCCCAATTACGAGGAACGCGTCGAAGAAGTCACCGCTGCCGACATCAGGGAATTAAAGGCTTTCGGCCGCAGGGAATTAAACATGGTGCTTAGTCACCGCACTGATCAATACGGGGGTCACCCCACAGTCCCAGGCGACGCTCTCGTCTTTGATTTTAAGCGCCGCTTTGTCGACTACAAGCGCCCTACCCTTCCTTTCTCCGATCCAAATCGCCTCGCCGAAATTCTAGAGAAGCATAATATTCACTATTATCTCGCCGGCCGCGTCCACGAAGGCGATGTCGTCATGGGTGCAAAATTAAAACACGTTCTCGAGCTTGTCGATAGCAACCCTATCCTCAAAAAACGCGTCCACTACCTCCCTGATTACGACGAGGAACTCGGCCGCGCCCTCTCTATCGGCGCTAACTGTTCCATCAACACCCCTATCGTCGGCCTCGAAGCCTGCGGCACTTCTTGGATGAAAGATATTGCCAATCTCGGCCTTATGATTTCCACTCACGATGGTGGCGTTGCCGACGGCCCCACCGAAGCCTATCTCAATGTTAACGGCGCCAACGAATACGAAGAGGTTAGAAGCACTTACCTCCGCATGGAGGAAGCCGCCCGCTCTTGGCGCAATGATTACGATCTAGAATATCTCATCAAGAAAGAACTTCTCGCCTATCTCCCTGTTATCTCTGGCGCCAGAATGCTCAAAGATTACCTAGATTACCTCTTTTAATTGCCAAAAATACAAATCTATGATATAATAAGAAAATGGATGAATTTTTGGACGAAAATAAGTCCCTAGACGAGCTCCATGCGGAGCTTATTTTAGAATTAAAGAATTTACAGAATAAAAAGCCTTCCGAATTAGAATTTTCCGATGCTGATGTTATTTTGTATCTCCTAGACCTCTATCAAAAATCCGTCAACGAAAAGTATCCTACTCTTAAAAATACTAAAAGGATGCAGATTTTAGACCGCCTCCGCCGCAATCTAGACGACCAGCTCAAGTTAATGGAAAACAGGGAAGACCCAGATGATAATCTCTGGGCTGCCGCCATCAATCTAGCCGACAAGTATCTCTCCTCTCAAAATTCCCACACCATCGCCTAATTTTGCACTTTTTTATAAAAACTTCTTGCCATAATAGAAACCCTTGTGCTATAATTGATACGTGACATCCAATAAATAATCGCAATTTAAATTTTATATATCTGCACGTGCAGACCGGAATTATCACTTACATCTACGGCAGTGAGATATTCAATGATAGAAACAGCGTCACAAGCGCCAAAAAATTACCATTGAATCGCTGTTTTAGCTGTTGAGTGATAATTGCGGTTAAGGATGTCACAGTCTTGCTTGTGGCGCTGTTTTTAAGTCTGGCAGCCTATCTAACGCCTCCATAAAGCAGCGCCCAAGCCTCAATATTAA
>JAFWNO010000052.1 GCA_017510305.1 Candidatus Saccharimonadota bacterium
CAGCGAGAGTGTAACATTTCAGACTGTATATATTTCTCTAAAAAAACTTGGTAAATCTGTGCGGTGTGTCTTTGGAAGCTAGTAGGTTTATAGGCTACCGTGGCTTGTAGGAGAGAGCGGCGAGAGTAGAGTCGTACGGTTTGCCTGGATTCCAACACTGGAGGGCGGTGATTTTGGCGGGGAGATCGCCGAGCCAGAGAGTGAGCGGGGTGTAGCTAGATTTTTCTAGAGGAGTGGTAGATAGTTCTCCGTTACTTGCGATGATGATTTGGCCTTCGTGGAGAGTGAGGATGGTGACGGGGTAGCTGAGGGTGAATTTATGTAAGACCTCTTTCACTGGCTGGATGGGCATAGAGAGCAGCAACATCTTCGGATAATAAATGGCGCGGAGAAGTTTCTGTAGCTGGGAAAGAGTGGCGAGGATGGTGATATTGCCGAGAGGTAGTAAATCTTGGGCTTCGGTGGATAGTAAATCTATGGTATCTTTAGCCCAGACAGTGGGTTTATTTCCCGCTTTGATGGCGCTAGATAGGGCGATGGCGGTGGCGGAGTTTTTGGAAAAGTCGCCAGCGAGAAGTGAGATGTCCGAGCTAGAAATGGCAGCATTTAGCTCTGGAGACTTATCAAAAGAGCCAGTAGCGGTGGATTTAGTGAAAAAGATGTCTGGGAGGGGAGGGATTTTATTTTTGAGGCTATCGGGGAGGTAGGTGCGAATCTCCTTTAGGGGCATTTTGGTGAAAGATTCGGTGATTTTGGCGATGCTAGAGAAATTTTGGCTGTTGCCACCCAAAATGGATACGGAGCCAGACCGTTGCTCTGGTATATTCCAGAGGATGTCTTCCTTGCTTAACACAGCCCCTCCAATGTAATGCTTACTGGGCAATGGTCTGAGCCGAGGATATTTTCGTAGATGTTGGCGGATTTGAGGTGGGGGAGGAGAGATCTGCTGATGAAGAAGTAGTCTATGCGCCAGCCAATGCCACGCTCTCTGGCGTGGGCGCGCCAAGTCCACCAAGTGTAGCGGCCAGTTTCGTCTGGATGAAGGGCGCGGAAAGTGTCGACAAAGCCAGCGTCGAGAAGATTCTGGATGCCGCGGCGCTCGGCTTCGGTATAGCCGGCGTTGCCTTCGTTGTCTTTAGGGCGGGCAAGGTCTATCTCGGTGTGGGCAGCATTAAAATCGCCACAGATGACTACTGGCTTGTGCTTTTCTAAATCTTTGAGGTATTTGAGAAGGGATGGATCCCAAAGATTTTCGCGGAGAGAAAGGCGAGTTAATTCCCTTTTAGAATTTGGTACATAAACATTGACGAGATAAAACTGCTCGAACTCGGCGGTCTGGATACGACCCTCGGAAAGTGGGTCGCCATAAGTATCATCCTGCCAATTATGCGCGATGCAGATATCTTCGGAAAAACCGGCAGAGTAACTTTCTGGCTTGACTTTAGTAAAAATTGCGGTGCCAGAATATCCGGGGCGCTCGGCACTGTTCCATAATTCTTCGTATTCGGGGAGGTCTATTTCGGCTTGGCCCTGTTTGGCTTTAGTTTCCTGGAGACAGAGGATATCTGGCGACTTGTGTGCGAGGAAATCTTGCAGGGCGCCTTTCTTTAAAATTGCCCTAATACCGTTGACGTTCCAGGAGAATAGAGTTATTTCAGAGGATGCAAAATTGCCATTTCGGGCATCGGTCGGTCCGCCCGCCGTCGCGGGGGCCCTCCCTATCGTATTTTCGCTTCGCCGCGTCCCAAGGGGCGAACGTAAGAAAATAGATCCCGAAATTGGCAAATTTGCATCCTCTTTCACTATCTTGTCCTCCTGGATTCACGATCTAAATCCTTTTTCTTGATACTTTGGCGCTTGTCGTATTTCTTTTTGCCTTGGCCGAGGGCGATGTCTAGCTTGATGTAGCGGGAACCGCCATGGAGTTTGACTGGGACGATGGTGGCGTTGCCGAGCTTTTCTTTTTCCTTGAGTAACGCATTAATTTGCTTTTTGGTGGCGAGAAGCTTGATATTTTCGGCCGTCTCTGAGCCGAGAGTTAAATTATTGAGCCATAATTCCCCATCCTTGATGGTGACAAAGGAGCCTTTTAGCTGGACGTGATGGTCCCGGATGCTGCGAACCATTGGACCTTTTAGAACCATGCCGACAGAAAGTTTGTCGCCGAGATGATAGTCAAAAGTGGCACGGCGATTAACGGTAATGGTAGATGGAGTTTTTTTGCTCTTCATGGTATAATAATATTATAACATGAAAATTGTAATTGCTTCTGATATCTATTACCCCATGACGAATGGGGTGGCTGTTTTTGCGAAGAATCTGGCGGAGGGGCTATCGAAGGCTGGGCATGAGGTGCTAGTTTTGTGCCCGAGTTTTAAGGGCAGATATTATCGCCATACAGACCCAGAGACAGGGGTGACGACGGTGCATTTGAAGTCTAAAAGGTTCCCGCTTTATCCAGACCAAATTGAGAAAGTGCCAGAGAAAAAGACAGTACTAGGGATGCCGATACCGAGGTTTGTGTATAAGACGGGAATATGGTTCCCGTGGAATCCATATGATAAGGTTGAGGAAGTTTTAAACGAGTTTCAGCCAGATGTGATACATTTACAGACTGCAGAGGTGTTGGCGCTAGCGATCATGAAATATCAGCGGAAATATGATGTGCCGCTGGTGTCTACGGGGCATGCATATCCGGATAATATTACAGGGCAGTTTAAGGCGCTGAAGCCGGTGAAAAAGCCGGTAGATGCGATGCTGCGCACTTATATGGCGAGTTTTTTGAAACATAGTGAATATGCGACGATGCCGACGGAAATGGCAATAGATGATCTAGTGCCGCAGAATCGGCGGAGATTTAAGGTGACGGTAGAGCCGTTGTCTAATGGGATAGATTTGAAATGTTTTAAAAAGAGGAAGCCGAAGGCTAGCGTGATGGCGAAGTATGGGCTGAAAGAAGGAAAGCCAAGGCTGATAAATGTGGGAAGGGTAGACCCAGAAAAAAGCATAGATAATGTGATTGAAGCGTTTGCTGGGGCGGTGAAGAAGGTGCCGGAGGCAGAGCTGGTGATCGTGGGGGATGGTATAGCAAAAAGTGATTTAGTAAAGATGGTGAAAAAAATGGGGCTGGAGGAAAATGTGAAATTTACGGGGCGGGTGATGCTGCCGGATTTGGTAGATTTATATCTGTCGGCGGATGCTTTTGTGACGGCGAGCGAGACAGAAACGCAAGGGATCGTCTTGATTGAAGGGGCGGCCTGCGGGCTGCCGCTGATTGCGGTGGATGCGGGGGCAGTGAAGGAGCTTTGCCAGAATCATAAAAATGGGATTTTGTGCGAGCCTGGAAATACAGAGCAGATTGCGCGGGCGATGGTGAAATTGTTATCCGATAAGGAGCTGCGCGAGAAATATGGCGAGGCAAGCCTAGAGATAGCCAAAAAACATGATCTTCGCCGGACTCTTAATAGGTTTATTGAGATTTACCAGACGGCTATTGATCTAAACTCTCAATAGCTTCGCGTAAGACATTATTTGACTTCTGGAAATTGATAGCTTCTTGCTCGGAGAAGTGAAGCTCTAGGCGGCGGATGACACCGCTACGGCCGATGATGGCGGGGTAGCCATTGTAGACATCGGCGTAAGCATCGTAGGACGAGACTGGCAGGACGCGGCGCTCGTCGCCGAGGATGCAGTCGACAATTTTGGTGACACAGGCGCCGATGCCGTAGTAAGTGGCACCTTTTTTATTGATGATGTCGTAGGCTTCGTTTCTTGCAAAGTTTTCGATTGATTCCCTTTCGGCGGGGCGGAGCATATTAGTAATGGGGACACCAGCGACATTGGCGCCAGACCAATAGGTGAATTCGCTGTCGCCGTGCTCGCCGAGCTGCATGGCAGAAACAGACTTTGGATGGATGTCTAGCTGCTCGGAGATGCGCAGGCAGAGCCGGGCGGAATCTAGGACGGTGCCAGAGCCGATGACTTGATTTTCTGGCAAGCCGGAGAACTTCCAGGTGAGATATGTGAGGACATCCATAGGATTAGAAACGACAAGGAAAATGCCGTTGAAGCCAGATTCCATGATGGGATCGACGATACCTTCAATAATGGAGGCATTTTTCTTGAGTAGGTCTAGGCGAGTTTCGCCCTCTTTTTGATTGGCGCCAGCGGTGATGATGATAATATCGCAATCTTTGGCATCTTGATAGGTGCCGGCATTGATCTGTAGGTATGTAGGGGAAACGGCAAGAGTGTCGCGGAGGTCTAGAACTTCGCCCTCGGCGTCGGCTTGGTCGATGTCAGTTAAGATTAATTCATTTACGGCGGTACGCTGGCTGGCGATACAGAAGCCAATGCTTGCGCCTACATTACCAGTGCCGACGATCATTACTTTGTTGCTCATGGTAATATTATAACAAAATGTTTGCATTTTGAAAACGCCTGTGCTATTATAG
>JAFWNO010000053.1 GCA_017510305.1 Candidatus Saccharimonadota bacterium
ACAATATCGATAGTGGTACGAAATTATTAAGTAATAGTGATTTAAATATAAAATATTATGGTATGTACAATAAAAACAATTCTCAATTAGGCAAAGGATACCTAGTCTCTTGGCTTAGTACCTCATATGATGTAAATAGCGCAAACTGTTTAGAGATTAGTCCGAGCTACTTTAGTTTGTTAAGTGGTAGTAATAAAGGAAACGCCATGCCAATTCGCTGCGTAGCTCGTTAATACAAAATCTTAAAATCCTAAACTCTCAGTTTTAGCCGGTTGTCGTCGGACCAGCGAAATAAAATTAAGCTTTGCAGGTATTTTTCTGCGTCCCATCCGCGGAAAAATCCTGCCCAAAGTTTAAATTTATTTCCTGCCGTCCGCGACGTAATTAGGAATAGAAAATTATTACATATTTGAATAACAAAACTAAGCCAGCCGGCAAAAACGAGAGTTTAGGGCTTGAGGCTTTGAAACGGAAAAGTTTCGTGCGCGAACTGGGCATCGCTCGTAATTTTTATGCTATAATAATAATATGAACAAATTACATTATTCTGGGCCAGTGGTGTTGGCTGTCCTAGACGGCGTGGGTATTCGTAATGATCCTAATGGCAATGCCGTCCGTAAAGCTCACACAGAGTTCTTATCAAGGGCTGTTTCGCAGTATCCTACCTATGCCTTGCAGGCTAGTGGCGAATATGTCGGTCTTTTGCCAGGCGTAATGGGCAATTCCGAGGTTGGCCATAATGTTATTGGCTCCGGCCAGATAATCAAGCAAGGTATCGCCCGCATCGAAGATGCCTTTCTCTCTGGTGAAATCTGGAAGACTCCCACTTGGCGCCAAGCCATCGAAAGCGTCCGCGAAAACAACGGCACGCTTCACTTTGCCGGCATCCTTTCCGATGGTAGTGTCCATAGCAATATCAATCACCTGCTAAGATTAATCGACCGCGCCCACGCTGAGGGTATCAGAAAAATTCGCATCCACGCAGTTCTTGATGGGCGTGATGTGCCGACTCAGTCTGCAGAGTTTTATGTAAAGATGCTTGAAGATTTTGTTGCCAAGTATGAGGATAAGCCAGATTATAAAATCGCTTCTGGTGGCGGCCGCATGGTCTACGTCGCAGATAGATACGAGAGCGATTGGGGCGTAGTTCAGCGTGGTTGGAACGCAATCGTCCATGGCGAGGCCGCTTATCGCTTTACCAACGCTACCGAGGCCATCAATGCTTTCAGAAAGCAGGATCCAGCCATCCAAGACCAATACCTTCCGCCCTTCGTCATTGTCAATCAGCAAAACGAGCCTATCGGCACCGTTAATAATGGCGACGCCTTCATCTACTTTGACTTTCGCGCAGATCGTGCCCTAGAAATATCCATGGCCTTCACCTACAATGATTTCCCTTATTTCAACCGTGGCTTCCGCCCACAGGTCTACTATGCCGGCATGACAGAGTATAATTCTGACACTCATGTCCCCGCCAATACCCTCGTCCCCCCAGTGAAAATCGACAATACCCTCAACCAATATCTCGGCAGCCGTGCCGTCACGCAGTTGGCCATTTCTGAAACAGTCAAATTTGGCCATATCACTTATTATTTCAATGGTAATAGTTATGAGCGCGCCCTCGGAGAGGACCATATGCAGATTCCCTCCGATACCGTTCCATTTAATACTCGCCCCTGGATGAAGGCTGCCGAAATCACCGATGCCACCTTAGAGCGCCTAGACAAGTATGATTTTGTCCGCATTAACTTTCCAAACGGTGATATGGTCGGCCACTTCGGCGAATTAGAGCCTACTATTGTTGCGCTAGAAGCTATCGATATCCAACTTTCTCGCATCGCTAAAAAGGTAGACGAGCTTGGCGGCATGATGATTATCGTTTCAGATCACGGCAATGCTGAGGAATTAGTGGATGAGCAAGGTCGTCCCAAATCTGCCCATAGTACTAACCCTGTTCCTTGTGTCTTTTATGATAATACTCCAAATCGCCAGAATTATACCTTCAACCAAATTCCAAATGCCGGCCTAGCTAATCTTGCCGGCTCTATCGCCACTCTTCTCGGCCAAGACGATTTGCCAGATGTCTGGCAAGGATCTCTTGTCTCCGTCAAAGAATCATAGTATAATGTCCCTATGAGTGTAAAGATTACTAAGGCAATTATCCCTGTTGCCGGCTGGGGCACTAGGCGTTTGCCAATTACCAAAATCATCGAAAAATCAATGCTTCCAGTAGGGAATCGCCCCATCGTCGATTATTCTGTTCAGGAATTAATCAAGGCTGGCGTCACCGATATTTACATGGTCATTTCTAATGTTGAGCCTTGCCAAGTCCGCGAATTTTACAAGGATAATCTCGCCCTTAATCAATACCTAGAGGAGCGCGGCAAAGCCGACCGTCTTGCCCTTGCCAAAACTTTACCAGACAACGTTAAAATCCACTACATTTCCCAAGACCCATCTGGCAAATACGGTACCGCCGTTCCTATTGCCATGGTTGCGGAGGAGTATAATATTAACGAGCCAGTCCTCGTCTTTATGGGTGATGATTTCATCTGGAATCCAAACGGCCCTTCCGCTGCTGAATCTTTACTAAATTCTCTTGAAAGTGCAGACGAATCCGCCATCCTTGGCGTTGAAATTCCAAAGGAGGATGTCGAAAAATACGGCGTTCTCTCGGCCGAAGATGGTAAACTTACCGGCGTCGTCGAGAAGCCATCTGTAGAGGATGCTCCGTCTAATCTCATCAATGTCAGCAAATATATTATGTCGCCAGCACTTCTAGACGAAATTAAAGAATACGTCAAGAGCCACGATTTTGGCCCGCAAGACCAAGAATATCTCGTTACCGACCCAATCGATTCCTTCATCAAGAAGGGTGGCATCATGCGCGTCGCCCCTACAAATGGCGAGTATTTAGATGGCGGCTCTGTCGAGGGTTGGGTCCACGCTAATAATGTCGTCTGTGGCAATTAATATCTTGTAAAATTATTCACCCTATGATATAATAGGGTTATGTCTAAAAAAGGTCTTAAAGGGGGTAAAGAGTCCTCCTATCAGGTAGAGATAGGCGAGCTTATTTCTCGTTTGCGTCAGCAAAAGGGAATCACCCAGACAGAGTTAGCTCGTCTTGCTGGCACTTCTCAGTCTGCCATTCACCGCATCGAGTCCGGCGGGCAGAATATCTCTCTTGATATGATTAAGAAACTATCTACGCACCTTGGCGGCCAGATTCTCTCTGTTAATGATAACGTTTCTCAGAGTTATCGCATCAATGGCGGCCGAGAATTGTCCGGCGAAGTTTCCGTTAATACTTCCAAGAATGCCGCTGTTGCTCTCCTCTGTGCTAGTCTTTTAAATCAAGGCAAGACTACTCTCCGTCATGTCGCCAGAATAGAGGAAGTATTTCGTATTATTGAAGTATTAGAATCTATTGGTGTCAAATGCCGCTGGCTTAACCATAATAAAGATTTAGAAATTATATCACCACGTGAATTAAAAATCAATAAGTTGGACATAGAATCCGCCCGTAGGACAAGGTCAATCATTATGTTCCTCGGCCCCCTCCTTCACCGTTACAAAGAATTTAAATTGCCCTATGCTGGCGGCTGCGCCCTTGGTGTCCGCACCGTAGATCCTCATCTTAAGGCCCTGTCAAGTTTCGGCATGGAGGTAGACGCAGTTTCTACCCCCGGAACTTACAAAGTAAAGGTTAATAAAGTTAAAGAGAAAAATAAAAGAATTGTTTTAATTGAGCGTGGCGATACTGTCACCGAAAATGCATTGATGGCCGCCGCTCTCAGCTCTGGCAAGACTACCATCGTCGGCGCCTCTCCTAATTATATGGTGCAAGATCTCTGTTTCTTCCTTGAAAAACTTGGCATTAAAATCTCCGGCATCGGCACCACCACTCTCACCATCGAGGGCAAAAGTAGAATCAATGAAAATATTGAATATTCCCCCGCCGAGGATCCTATCGAAGCCATGTCTTTCATCGCTGCTGCCCTCGTGACGAAGTCTGAAATCACCATCAAGCGCGCCCCTATTGAATTCCTCGAGATCGAGTTAGAAATCCTTCGCACTATGCACGCCGTAATTGAAGTTGGCAAAGAGTATAAGGCGGATAACGGCCGCACTCGTCTAGTAGATATTAAAATCAAGAAGTCTAAATTGGTTGCTCCCGCCGACAAAATTCACCCCATGCCTTTCCCAGGGCTAAATATCGATAACCTGCCATTTTTCTCTGTTATTGCCGCTACCGCTAAAGGTCGCACACTCATCCATGATTGGGTTTTTGAAAATCGTGCAATTTACGTCACAG
>JAFWNO010000054.1 GCA_017510305.1 Candidatus Saccharimonadota bacterium
AAAAGGCTTTTTCGCTTGAGGAGGGTATGGTAAGTAATTGCGAAGCGGTGGGATTCTTCATCAATGCGAGCAATGAGTTTAGCAATATGCGAATCGCTAGGCAGTGGCACGATTTTATAATCGTCGCCCTCGGGGATGGCGCTTTTCACGCCAGCATTGCGGCCGTGATCGCCAGATTTGTCTCTGCCAATGACAGGGATATTCTCGGCAGCCAAAATATCTTTTACGGCGGAAATTTGGCCAATAGAGCCATCCAAAATAACTAGATTAGGATAGAGCCACTCTTTATGCTTTAGGCGACGCTCTAAAACTTCGCGCATACTGGCAAGGTCGTCCTGCTTGTTGCTCTGGCGAATTTTAAACTTGCGATACTCGGAGCGATCTGAGGCGCCATTGGTAAATACTACCATACTAGCTACGGCATTAGTGCCAGATTGGTGGGAGATATCGTAGCCCTCGATGCGCCTGGGTGGCTCTGGGAGATTTAAAAGTTTCTGTAGCTGAAGCAAAGCTTGGTCTGAGGAAATATCCATAAATTCTTTGTCAGAAAAGACGATTTTTCTCTTTAACTCTTTGAGACCAAAGAGCTGATTGCGAAGCTCGGCGGCCTCCTCATAATTACCAGCTTTACTAGCTTCGTTCATCTGCTTTTCTAGTTCGCGGAGGAGTTTTACTCTATCTCCCTCTAGATAGCGAATCAATTTGCGTAAATTTTTCTTATATTCAGTAGGGGTAGAGCGGCCGACTTCTATGCCCGGAGTAAGGCCAAGATCCGTATCTAAAGTTTTTTTACCATCGTAAGGTTTGGTGTAATAGGGGAAAACTTTGCGAAGTACGCGCAGAGCCTTTTCTACGGGTAGTTTCGCATAAAATGGGCCGACATAAGTAGCCTTGTCGTCCATGGGGGTGCGTGTCATTGAAACATAGGGGACTTCCGACTTCATATCGATACGCACATAGGAAACGGTCTTGTCATCGCGAAGGAGAATATTCCACTTTGGCATATAGCGCTTAATCATCTCGCTTTCTAGAAAGAGTGCGTCCATCTCAGTATCTACAACTATCCAATCCGTCATGTAGATTTCGCGAACGAGCGCCTCTGTCTTGGGGTCTTTATGAGATTTTTGAAAATACTGGCGGACGCGATTTTTCAAAACTGCCGCCTTGCCAACATAAATAATCTCGCCGGCCTTATTTTTATGAAAATAGACACCCGGTGCAGCTGGCAGAGTTTTCAACTTTTCTTTTAGAGCGTCGTTCATCCTTATGCTATTATACAATAAGAAACGCTACTTTGCAAATGGGTGAGCGAGACTGAGGCGAGGATTACCCTCGGCGATACGAATTAGTTCATTGTACTTGCAGATGCGCTCGCTGCGCGAGAGGGAGCCAGTCTTAATCTGACCAGAGCCAAGGCCGACAGCTAGGTGGGCGATGGAGGAATCTTCCGTTTCGCCAGAGCGGTGAGAAATAATTACGCCGTAGCCGGCACGCTTGGCCATTTGGACGGCAGAGATAGTTTCTGTAAGGGTGCCGACTTGGTTTGGCTTAATTAAAATAGCATTAGCAACTTTTTCCTCAATGCCGCGGCGGAGATAGCCGGTATTCGTAACGAATAAATCATCACCAACTAGTTGGACTCTATCGCCAAGATCTGCCGTGAGCTTTTGCCAACCATGCCAATCATTTTGATCTAGGCCGTCTTCTATGGAAACAACTGGGTAATTATCAATAATCCAGCGATACCAGTTTTCTAGATCGTCGGCAGTCTTCCAGTCGCCATTGGTACGGAGGACGTAATGGTCGCCATCGTGGAACTCGGAAGAGGCAATATCCATCGCGATGCAAATATTTTCGCCTGGGATATAGCCGGCCTTGCCGATGGCCTGGACGATACATTCGAGTGGCTCGTTGTCACCCTCGCGAACGTATGGAGCATAGCCACCCTCGTCGCCAACGGTAGTAGGATAGCCACGTTCTTTTAAAACGTCGGCAAGAGCATGGAATACCTCGGCGCCCATTTGGATAGCTTCAGCAATATTACGAGCAGACACGGGGATAATCATATACTCTTGAAAATCAGTAGACCAATTGGCATGCGCGCCGCCGTTCATGACGTTCATCATGGGCATAGGGAGGGACATTTCCCGGCCAGTGCCAGCGAGGCGAGCGATATATTCATAGAAATGGATGCCGCGAGTTTTAGCCATAGCCTTGGCGGTAGCCATGGAAACAGCAAGGATGGCATTGGCGCCAAGCTTTGATTTATCTGGTGTACCATCTAAATCTATCATCAGACGGTCTACTGTGGCTTGGTCGGCAGAATTGCCCACGAGCAAATCTTTAATCTTGGAATTGACATTCCAGACGGCCTTTAAGACG
>JAFWNO010000055.1 GCA_017510305.1 Candidatus Saccharimonadota bacterium
ACAGTAGCTACTACGGTGAGGTGTTCTACAACTGGACAGTAGCAGTAGCCAAGGAAACAACAGAAGGTGTAACTACGGCGCCAAATACCTCCATTTGTCCAGCTGGCTGGCAATTACCAGTAAACGGCCCAGAAACCACCAACAAATCTTGGGCTAAACTTCTTGGCTCCACTTATGGCTACAACATTACTTCCGGTACGGCACTCCTAGAAAATCAATATCTCGGCTTTACTAAGTACTACGGCCACTGGAGTTGGTACTACGCCTCCGAGAACGATCAGGGCTCGGACGGCTACTTCTGGTCCGGTACGCCTAGTAGCGAGGCTCGTGCCTACATCTTGCACTACCTTTCTGGCGGCCTCGGCACTCAGAGTAACGATACTAAGGGCTTCGGCTGGAGTATCCGCTGTGTCCAGCGCTAACCCCCATTTTCAGTTTCATTTTATTTTCATCCTGCATAATATATACTATAATTAAAGAAGGATATATTATGAGAGTATTATACGTTGAAGATTCAGAGCCGCTGGCAAATGCCGTCCAGCACAACTTAGAAAAGCAGGGGATCACTGTCGATCTCGCTAATAACGGCGAAGATGGCCTAGATATGGCCGTAAAAGATATTTACGACTGTGTCGTCCTAGACATCATGCTACCAAAGCTATCTGGCACAGACATTTTAAAGCGCATGCGCGAGAAAAACATCCAGACTCCCGTCATTATGCTCTCTGCCATCGCCGAGGTAGAAAGTAAAGTCGGCCATTTGGAAAAGGGTGCAGACGATTATCTCGCCAAGCCTTTCAAGACTGCCGAATTAGCCGCTAGGATCAAGGCCCTCGTCCGCCGCCCCAAAGCCGTAGACCTCACCAGCATCACTTATAGCAATCTCACCTTAGATAAGGCTAATGCCACTCTGAACGGCCAGCAGCTCACCGCCAAAGAGGCCGAAATCATCACCGAATTCATCAAGAACCCTAACCAGCTCATCAGCAAAGAGCATCTTCTCGCCAAAGTTTGGGGCGAAGACAATATCTGCGATGATAATTACGTCGAAACCTACATTTCCCGCATCCGCAAGCTCCTAAAAAGTGTCCATAGCCACGCTAAGATTATCACTATTCGTGGCCTTGGCTATAAACTATCGGAAAAAGCCAATGTTTAAAAAACTCCAGCGCAGAATTATCATCATCACCATGACGATTACCACCATCGTCCTGCTTATCGCTGGCAGCAGCATCATGCTTTTCTCGTCCACCTTGCGCCCCGAGCCAAAGCCTTTCGTCATCCCTACATCTGATACTCCTTCCGTCTCATCAAACCAAGAGCTCAAAGATTTTATCAGCAGCGACCGCAAAGAGGGCGAAATTCGGCTGCTTGTCACCTTGCTTTGTGTTGGCGCCGGCATCGAGATTATCGTCTTTGCCGTGTCTTGCTACCTCTCGGAAATGATTGTGAAGCCCGTCAAAGATTCCTACAATAAGCAAAAAATCTTTATCGCCAATGCTTCCCACGAGTTAAAAACCCCTCTCGCCGTCATCGAGGCCAACATGGAGGCCCTAGAAGTAAAAAAAGACAGCGAGGAGTGGAAAAATAATATCGAGACCGAAATCACCCACGCCAATAAACTTGTCCTAGACCTCTTGCAGCTCGCCAAAATGGACGCCGGCAGTATCGCCAAATCCCCCTCTGAAAAGTTAGACTTAAGCGCCATCATTACCGAGCGCATCGAGATTTTTAAGCCAAAATTTTCCGGCAAAATCACCTTTAAAAATAAAGTAAAAGACACAAAATACACCCTACCAAAGCAAGATTTCCTGCAAGTTTTAGACATTTTACTTGATAATGCTACAAAATATGGCAAAAATAGAATATCAGTCACTCTAGACGAAAACGAAATAGCCGTTTCAAACGATGGCACCACCATCAAACAGGAAGACTTAAACAAAATCTTTGACCGCTTCTACCAGACCGACAAGACTAAATCCGGCTCTGGCCTCGGCCTCGCCATCGCCAAATCTCTCTGCGAGCAAAACGGCTGGCAGATAGGCTGTAGCAGCGGCAAGACAACTAAGTTTACGATACACTTCTAATAGCCAACTTTCCAGATGCCATTAGATTGGTATTTTCTTCTTGTGAAGCGCGCCCTAATCGGCGAGCGATCAAGAAAAAATGCCGAGATAATGGCATTTGGTGGGCGAGGAGGGACTTGAACCCTCACGGTATTGCTACCACAAGATTTTGAGTCTAGCGCGTCTACCAGTTCCGCCACTCGCCCAAATTGTTACTTTTCTATTATAGCATATAAAGTGTTATAATGAAACTAGATGAAAAAACTCATTTTTGCAGTTATTTCTATTATTTTACTCATTTCTGCACTTATTTTTTTCATTATCAATTCAAATAATACCAATAATTCCGACAAACTATC
>JAFWNO010000008.1 GCA_017510305.1 Candidatus Saccharimonadota bacterium
ATTAAACCGCTTCAGTAGTGAAGACGTCAAAAACCCCAACCCCGGCCCAATTTCTACACTATCTTCTTCTCCACCTAGCGGCACATCGTCAAAAATAATATTCGGCACACTTTTTAGTGCGTCTTTGTATTCTTTCTCAATTTTATCTAGCTTGGATTCTAAACCAGCCAACTCTTCCTTGACTTGCTTGCCCTTTTCGATCAATTCTGGCGCCGGCTTGCCACCCTTCATCTTGGCGGCTATTTCGTTGCGCTGCCTGCGCAGTTCCTCCACCTGCTGCAGTACTTCTTTGCGCTTGTCATCCAGCTCAAGCACCTCCTGGATGTTGATTTTGTACCCCTTTTCCTTGGCGGATTTTTCTACCAGACCCAAGTTCTCTCGAATAAACTTCACATCTAACATAAATCCATTATATCATAAAAGAACCAGAATATCATCAGCACCAGCTCATTCTATAATCAATCAAAACGCACCCCTAAGAAAGTTTCAATCTGGCGAATAGTTTGTTATATTCTCCCAGATGCAAATCCCCCGGCCTAACATTTAAATCAAAGCCTAGTTCTTTAAAAACCGTCTCCAATTCATTCTTAGGCTTCACGGGTGCAAGATTATGAATTAGTTTCTTCCTTGGAGCTATGAATGCTTGCCGAATCAACTTAAAAACTTCTTCTGACGCCTCGGGCTGATGCGGCCTGAGTACTAAAACCTGCGAATCCACCTTCGGCGGCGGCGTAAATTCACCCCTTGGAACCACTGGTCCCGCCGCCACTTCGGCTCGATTTTTCACAAATAACGACAACATTGTCTCTTTGTCGCTTATAATCCGCTCCGCCACTTCCTTCTGCATCAGTAGCACTATTACCTCTGGTAGATGTTCCTCTGTCAAGGCCTTCTCGATAATCGGACTTGTAATATAGTACGGAATATTTCCTGCTAGGACATATTTTTGTCCATTTGTCACTTTAGCCAAATCCACCCCTAGGAAATCACCAGTTATCACCTCTAAATTCTTTCCGGGGAAGGATTTCGGCAAATTCTCCGCTAGCCGCTGGTCATATTCCACCGCAATCACCCTATTAAACCGCTTCAGTAGTGAAGACGTCAAAAACCCCAACCCCGGCCCAATTTCTACACACACCTCTGTTAATGCGGAGTCTACGGACGCGCCCAAATCAGCCGTATTCCCACCAGCCGCCAAATCAGCAATTTCATCTAAAATAGCCCGGTTTTTTAGCCAGTGCTGCCCCAGAGACTTATTAGTACCAACCATGTGCGTACCAGAAATTAAGTGCCCCTTGCCAACCACCGTAACGGCTCACATAACCCGCCATCCACCGAATCTGAGTCACCGGGTTCGTTTGCCAGTCTGCACCTGCAGACGCCATCTTGTTGCCAGGTAATGCCTGGGGGATCCCGTAAGCCCCCGAGTACGCGTTAGCCGCATCCACCCTACAGCCACTCTCCCTATTCATTAGCTCAATCGCCGCCGCTAAATCTGCTTCTGAAACACCGGCAGCTCTAGCCCAATCGGCACAGGTGCCAGATACCACTACGGCTTCTCTCTTGGTTCCTACGGCCACGATCCGCGTCACTGGCTCACGCACCACTTCCTCGCTTGCAAGCTCGCGCGACATTTCAGCATTATCTACATAATATACATTATATTGAGAACGTTTAGTTCCCACTTGCCCAAGTTGTCGCACCTCTGTCTTGCCGGCCTCTAGGTTAGAATCCTCTACTGTCTCCTCGGCAAAGGCAATTTCTTCCTCAATCGTCACCGTTCTACCCCCATTACGGGTAATTACATAGATATTGGCCGCTCCGTTCTCTAAAAAGTTCTCATTCGGCACCATTGCAATTTCGTCGCCATCATATACTGTCACTCCTGCTTCACTCATAATGGTTTTGTAATCATAGCTGGCTGTCATCAGGTATTTCTCTGTCGCACCATCCTTTACCACCACCGGCCGTGCCCGGTAGATATTAATAAAGAAATTATCCGCCCCGATCTCTGTCTCTAGCCCTGGCTCGACTCTATCGCCACTATTTATCATGATTCCGGCGCGCTCCAACGCTTCCCCCACTGTAATCGCATCGGTTTTCACGGTTAATTTTTCACCATTATCATAAAAATTCACAAACTTTGC
>JAFWNO010000009.1 GCA_017510305.1 Candidatus Saccharimonadota bacterium
GAGCCATCCAAATTTCCAAAAAGTCCATCCGCGTCACCCGCCGCTTTTCTATCACAATAGACAGCTGATTATTGCGGAAGTCCGCATCATCTCCATCACGATAAATTTCCGCTTCGTATTCACCATCTTCCAAAAATTCCAAAGATAATCTCACCTTATGCGCATCCTCGTTCGTCACTCCGCCAATATACCAGTTCGCCTCACCTCTACCTTGCCTTGCCACCACATAATACACCCCGATTTCACCAAGAAGCGGCACTGATTTCTCAAAAGACACCGGCACATCTCGAATAAACTTATACGCATCCGGCCGCACCTCCTCATAAAACCTCGGTCGGTCTGCCGCCATCTGCATCCCTGAATAAATCGTCACATAAAACGCTAGCTGCCGCGCAATTGTCGAGCGTAGTTTCTTTGCCTCATTCGTCACATCAAATATTCCTGAGGTATAGTCCATCCCTCCGGCTAGTAGCCTAGTAAATGGCAAAATACAAGCATGTGACGGCGATAAGGCCCCGCCTTCATATTCCTGTCCACGCGCACCTTCCCGCGTCAAAAGATTCGGCCATGTCCGCTCTATCCCTGTCCCCTTAATTGGCTCATGAATATCTAGCATTATTCCATACTTCGCCGCCAGCTCTACCGTCTTTTGATAATGCCTCACCCCTATCTGCGAATGATGAAATTCACGATTCCCGCCAGTCACCATCATACTTCCAGCATAGCCAGTCTTAATATAACGTATCCCCAGCGATGTATAATATTGATATGCTTTCTCTAGTTGCGCCTCATAATTGTCAATAAATCCTACTGTTTCATTATGGCCAATCAGCTCCACCCCTAGCTGCTTCGCATAGCGCGCAATATTCACCAAATCATAATCTTCCGTCGGATGCAAGAAATCACTATCCGAACCATTTTGTAGCCAGTCCCCATCCCAGCCATTATTCCAGCCTTCCACCAGCAACCCGCGAATCCCTAGCCTCTTGCACGCATCGATATAATCTGTCGCGTGCTCCGTCGTAGCGCCATGTCTGTCGCCTCTCGCCCATGTCCACTCCCCCACAAACATCGCCCACCATATCCCCATAAATTTCAGTGGCTCCACAAATGAAAAATCAATCTCAGCAGACGGCGCCGGATTTAGACTATAAATCATCCGATTTTGCGTCAATCCTATTGCCGAATCTGCAATCATTATCACTCGCCAAGGTGTATTAAATGGCAGATCCACATGTGCCTTCGTGCCGTCAGACAGCGGCGTAATATCTGTCTGCAAAGCTCGCCTTTGTTCAATTTCAGAGTAACCGAACCGTAGTCATATAGTGCCGCCTCATGGATAGAAATATAATCCCCCAGCGGCGTCTCTATTGTTAGCGGCGTATGTACCGACTGTATCAGTGCGTCTACTGGCCACCGCTCATAATTATACTCATATCTATCTGGCTGATACGCCGGAATTTTCCAAGCCTTCGCATTCGCATCCACATTAAATTCCGTCAGCTCATCTGTAATAATAAGACTAGTAAAACTCGGCTGCGGCGGGAATTCATATCGAAAAGCCACCCCATCGTCAAATATCCTAAACCTCACCGTAAACAGTCTTTTATCGCCAGACGTTTCAGACATATATAGCGCCACTTCGTTATAATTATTTCGCACATACCTCTCCTCGCCCCACTGCCTCTCCCAAGTTTCATCAAAAGACGATTCATGCATCCGCACTATCATCAGCCCGTCAAAAATTGGCGCTTCACCTTTTATTTCAAATCCCAGCCGCGAATCTCTAAGCACCACCTTGCCATCTTTCTTCACTGAATATATCAGTTTTCCAAATTTTAGTTCCAATTTGCAAGAAATCCTACCATCTGGCGACTTAATCTCCCTTGAATGCTCCAAAAGTGGCCGTTTTAGTAGTCTAAACATAACCTTATTGTATCATATCCATTTTACACTGCCAAGAAGTGTGATACAATATAAGTATGAGGAGTTATAAGCGAGGTAAAGGGTTAAATAATTATAGTTATTCGTCGGTTCAGCGCAGCAAAAGCGGCATCAAGAGTAAAATCATCTTACTCATCATTATTTTGGTGCTTGTTGTTTTCGCAGTGCTCTTTGCGAATACTCTATTTAACGGTAAAGTTCCTTTCATGCCGGCTACTATCACCTTCGATGATTCGCTCACTGAAGGTGAAGTAAATTTCATTAAAGATACCTTAGGCGATAGGGAATTACCTTCAAATATCACAGTCAAAGCCGCCGATACTTCCTCCGCCCCTACCGCTGCAGATAATAACACAATCATTTACGATATCTTGCTCCCCACTACCGATTTTTACGATTCTCGCTCTAGTGTGTCTCCTAGCGAAGAATTCACCTACACTTCCATCAAAGATTTAAAGCCAGAAAACAAAGTCCTTGCTCTAGACGGCAATTATTATTTTGATACGTTTGATCGCGGTGCCAAGTTTCGCACTCTTACTTTCGAGAGTAAAGATGCCGGCGACATTCCCTCTACTATCAAGAAAAAATTAAATCTCCCCACTAAAGATACCACTTTATCTTTGATGCAGACAGGAGTCACCGCTCTCACTCGCGGCATGATAGACGTCCTAAATCAAAAAGGAGATGCTACTTACTTCTCTGAAAAACTTAAAGATTTTATGTCTAACGCAGATTATACTCATATTTCCAATGAGGTATCTTTTGCCGACAATTGTAGCGTCACTCGCACCTCCACTACCCTCTGCTCGCCCACTAGCATGCAAGACGTCATCAAAGATCTAGACGTCGACATTGTCGAGCTTACCGGCAATCATAACAACGATTACGGCGCCGAAGCCAATCTTGCCTCTATCGACACTTATCTCGGTCTCGGCATCGAAACTTTTGGCGGCGGCAAAAACAGTGAAGAAGCTGGCAAGCCCCTCGAGATCAGCAGCAAAAATTCCAAAGTCACTCTCCTTGGCTATAATTATTCCACTTCTACCGTCGCCAACGGCCAAGGCGCCAGCACAGATTACCCAGGCGCTAATATTTACAATGAGGAGCAGGCCAAAGCCGACATTGAAAATGCCAAAGGCAGCGGCGATTTTGTCATCGTCGACATCCAATTCTTCGAGTGCTACTCTTATCCAGAGGATGGCGGCGAATTCCCTCAGTGTGATTATCCTATCACCGGCCAAGAAGAATTTTTCAGGCACCTTATAGATCTCGGCGCAGATATGGTCGTCGGCACACAGGCTCATCAGCCTCAGACCTACGAATTATACGAAGGCAAGCCAATTTATTACGGCCTTGGCAATCTCTTCTTCGACCAAACATATTGGCCGGGAACTACTCGCGGCTACATCCTTACACATTACTTTCACAATGGTAAATATCTCCAAACTCGCATCAGTCCACATCAATACGATGATACCTATCAGACGAAACTAATGGACGAGGAGACTTCACGATGGTTCTTAGGCCGACTAGCCACCGCACACGCCGCTCAGTAATTATCCGCAACATAGTTACCTTTTTGGTCTGCATGGGTACAGCCTATGTTGCTGCACGTATCATCATCGGCCAAACGTTAACTGAATTTGTAGAGGAGAATTTCACCCCCGTCTTAACTCGTCGCCCCGATGCTAATTTTATCGATATGCAGAGCCTCGTCAATGATTTTACCAAAAGCACCAAAGGTAAAACGTCCGTAGTTATCTACGATGTCGACACCTACCGTTACTCCGCCATTTATAATTCTGACGCCACCATGGATACCGCTTCGCTCTACAAATTATTCCCAGTTTACGAAACATACCTTCGCATGGAAGATGGCCGCCTCGCCAAAAGCGACGTCGTCTATGTCGAGACTAAAAATAACAAACGTGTCGGCTATAGCCGCGAAAAATGCGCCGATCTTGCCATCAGGGAATCTCACTCCGGCTGTGCCGAATCTCTAGTTTCCGACATCGGCTGGGACGAATTAGATCAAATCGGCTGGGACAATTACGGCCTCGAAAACACCAAAGGCTTTTCCTCCACCGCTAACGACATCGCCAAAATACTCAAAGTTTACTACGAGCACGACGATCTTTCCACAGAAACATGGAACAAAATCAAAGATTCCATGCTTAATCAGCCCAGCGAGTGGCGCCAAGGCCTACCCAGCGGCTTTCACTCCGCCAAAGTATACAATAAAGTCGGCTGGCTCGGCGAAGACGACAAATGGAAAATCTATAACGATGCCGCCATCATCGAGTTTCCAGATCAGCGGCGCACTTTTATCGTCGTCGTCATGACTACCGAAACCGACCCAAAGTTAATTGCAAACTTTGGCGAAAAGATCGAGCAAGCCGTCATCACCAATTCTTAAATATTTGTGCTATAATAATAGAATATGTTTAAATTAATGAGGTACTTGAAGCCATACTGGCTTCAAATTATCATCCTACTTTTAAGCGTCGGGCTTCAAGTCTGGGGTACACTTCGCCTGCCCAGCCTTATGGCCGAAATTGTCAACAACGGTATCGTCAAAGGCGACACTAATTATATCATCGCTACCGGCCTTCACATGCTCGGTTGGACAGCCCTAGCCGCCATCGGTGCACTAGTTTCATCTTATTATTCCGCCAAAGTCGGCACCGCCTTTGCTAGAGATATTAGAGAAGACATCTATCAAAAAGTGCTTACTTTTAGCGTTTCCGAAATAGACCGTTTCACTACCGCCTCACTCATCACCCGCACCACTAATGATATCGCCCAAGTCCAAAATGCCACTATTCTTGCTCTCGCCATGTTGGTGCGCGCCCCACTCACTTGTCTTGGCGCCATTTTCGAAGCCATCTCCACCGCACCCAATATGATCTGGATTATCGGCCTATCCGTCGCAATTCTACTTACTCTTATCGTCATCATCCTTTCGCTCGTCATGCCCAAATTCAAAATCTTTCAACAATTACTTGACAAAATCACCCTCCTCACCCGCGAAAATCTCACTGGCCTTCGCGTAATCCGTGCCTTCAATAATCAAAAATTGGAAAAACGTAAATTTGAAACCGCCAATCACGAACTCATGCGCACAGATATGTTCGTCGGCAAGGTAATGTCGTTGCAAAATCCTCTCATGATGCTCATTTTCAACGGCACAACTCTTCTCTGTATTTGGATCGGTATTAATCTTATGCAAAATAATATTGCATATCTCGGTGACATGATAGCCTTCATGCAATATGCTATTCAAGTTATCCTTTCTTTCCTCTTCTTAACTGTTCTAGTTGTCATTCTCCCTCGCGCCAATGTCTCTGCCGAGCGCATCAATAAGGTCTTATATACCCATCCAAAGATTCATTGGAAAAATGAAACAATCGGCGTACCTGAAAAGTCGCCAAGTATCATCTTTAAAAATGTTGACTTTGCCTATGCTGGCGCCGAAGAAAAGGTTCTAAACAATATTTCCTTCACTGCCACCGCCGGCCAGGCCACCGCCTTCATTGGCTCGACTGGTTCCGGCAAATCCACCTTGATTAATCTCGTCCCGCGTTTTCACGATGCTACCAGCGGCGAAATTATCATCTCCGGCATCAATGTCAAAGATTATTCCGAAGAAGACTTAATGAAACTTATCGGCTATGTCCCCCAGAAAGGCTTTCTCTTTAGCGGTACTATCGAGTCTAATATTAAATTCGGCGCCAGCACCGCCACCAAAAAAGAAGTAGAAGCCGCCGCCGAAATCGCCCAAGCCAGCGAATTCATCAAAAAATTAGAAAAAGGTTACGATTATCACATCGCCGAAGGCGGCACTAATGTTTCCGGCGGTCAGAAGCAGCGCCTTTCCATCGCTCGCGCTATCGCCAAAAATCCAGATATTTTCATCTTCGACGATTCATTTTCCGCCCTCGACATGAAGACAGACGCCAATCTTCGTAAAGCCTTAAAGCCCGTCACTAAAGCAGCTGTCACCCTAATCGTCGCTCAACGCATCAATACCATCAAAGATGCCGACCAAATCATCGTTCTCGATAAAGGCAACATCGTCGGCAAAGGCACTCATAATCATTTATTAAATCATTGTAAAGTATACCAAGAAATCGCTAAATCTCAAATGTCCGATGCTGAATATGACAGGGAATTAAAGCTCGCAAAAAAGGAGGGCAAATAATGCCAGGCCCAAATAAAAAAGCAGTCGAAAAGCCCAAGAATCTCGGCCATTCCGCCAAGATGTTTATCAAATCCCTCGGCAAATACCGCCTGCCACTCATCACCATCTGCCTACTTGCCGCCATTGCTACCTTCCTCACCATCTTTGGCCCACGCATCCTCGGCAACATGACCACCACCGCCATCACCAGCCTCACCGCCACCGGCCATATCGACTGGGCGCCCATTGCTAGCAGTGCCATCACCCTCATCATTCTCTATATTATCTCCGCCATCATCAGTTATATCCAAGGCTATATCCTCACCATCGTTTCCTCAAAATACATCGCCGGCCTCCGCAGCCAAATTATCGATAAAATCTCCCGCCTCTCTATTTCCTATTACGACAAGACTCAATTTGGCGACACTCTCTCCCGCATGACAAACGATGTCGACACTATCGATGCCACCCTCACCCAATCTCTCACCGAAATCATCACTAGCCTTACCATGATTATCGGCATCCTCATCATGATGTTTACTATCTCCCTACCACTTTCGCTCATCGCCATCGTCACCGTACCACTTTCGCTCGTCGTCGTTGGTAAAATCATGAACAAAGCCCAAAAATATTTCCGCTCCCAGCGCGAATATCTCGGCAAAGTCAATTCCGCCATCGAAGAAGATTACACTGGCCAGCAAATCATCAAAGTCAATACTCACAGTAAAGCCTCTCTAGCCCATTTCAAAGACCAAAATAATGCCCTCTACGAAACCAGTTGGAAATCTCAATTCCTCGGCTCTCTCGCCTTTCCC
>JAFWNO010000010.1 GCA_017510305.1 Candidatus Saccharimonadota bacterium
TTGCCTGCCTATTCAAAGCTTAAGAATCTCCTTGACCAGATGGGTTTTTCTGACTATCAAAGCTGGGATGCCTCTTCAGAAAATGAGGGCCATTCTATGGGTACTACAATCGGACACAAAAGTTTGGCTTCTGGCCAAGAACTAATCGTGGTTGCCCCTAGAAACTACAATTATATGACTGAATGGCTTTCCAATTTTAACGTTGGAAGCGATGGGGATCACGCAGGCTTTGCTGAATCTGCTAGCTTCGTTATCGAGCACCTAAACGAATATCTATCTAATAGAGATTTTTTCAACTATAAGCTTTGGATGGTTGGTTATTCTAGAGGTGGCGCCGTAATAGATTTGACGGCAAGGACAATTAACGCGAATATTTCTGATTATTCCCTCTCACCTGACGATTTTTACACTTATACTTTTGGCGCGCCTAGAGCTAGTTTAACTGAGACAAATTATACCAATATTCACGACGTAAAAGACGGAAACGACCTACTTCTTGGCTATGTATTTCCAGAGGCCTGGGGTTTTTATAATACTGGGACTTACGAAGAAATCCATCCTGCAGATTTAACTATTACTACATCTG
Source organism: Candidatus Saccharimonadota bacterium (assembly GCA_017510305.1). GTDB lineage: Bacteria > Patescibacteriota > Saccharimonadia > Saccharimonadales > Saccharimonadaceae > Nanosyncoccus. The sequence goes on from JAFWNO010000010.1 coordinate 587, forward strand.
TAATTGATATTTCAAATCTTGTAGATAGTTCGAGAGCTATGAGTCTACTCAGCTCTAATGACGGCCTGACGCAAGATATAGACACTGTCAACGGCAAAGAATTCATGGATGATTGGCTCCAGTTCATGATTAATAGCGGCCTAACTCGTGAATATTTTCAAGAAAATGTACGTCAGCCGCTTTCTAATATCATGAAAGCATACCAGATGCGCACCTTGGACAAACAGAGTGAATTTACTGATTTTATCAAAAGTACAGATCATGGTATGCTAGGCATGATTGCCGGCAATGCATTTGCTGATTTTATGTCTGGTGGGTACGAATCGCTAGACGATTTTCCTCCGTACAGAGATCTAGTAAAAATCCTACAGGGCACTGCAAACGAATCTGACGTAGACGACTTATTAGCTCATCTTACTAACTACATTGGTGAATACAGAGATTATATTGAGCATTTTGGCGAAAAGGTCAAAGTGACGGAGTCTGAATTCGACATCGTCAAAGAGAATCTGCCTCCGTTAGTTAAAGCCATTTCTCCATTGATTATTGCCGATGCAAGCTATACACAAGCCACTTTTGGCGAGCAATATTCCCTCTATTATACTTATACTTTAGTTAATTCGGCAGAGAGTCTCGTGATTGGACATATTCCAGAAAGTATTATGCCGATTCTAAAGAGCTTAATTCCTGTCGATCCACCAGTAGACCCAGATGATCCAACAGACCCTGAAGTTCCTGTCCCGGATACTGGTAAAGTAACTGAGCAAAAAGAATATTCAAAGAATACTTTCCCTGTTGAACAGATAGTAATCGCTATTTCCGTACTCGGACTTGCATTTTTGGCAAGATATACAATCCGCAGATTGAAGAAAGATTAAAAAATACCCCGCTAGAAAGGCAGGGGTTTGGATATTTTGCTAAATCTGGTGGACCTGATGGGACTTAAACCCACGACCCCCGCAATGCGAATGCGATGCTCTATCAACTGAGCTACAGGCCCAAACCTATACCTATTATAACATAAACTCTCCCCTGTTACTATTGACTTTTTTGGCTATCTGTGCTATAATATAGTATTAGGTGTGGGGAGTTCTTTAAAAGGAGGGATAAAATGAGCGAAGAATTAAAAAAATTTTTGTCTTATTTCCTGATATTTATAGGGTTATTGCTTTTGGCAATATCCTTGATATATCTGCCGGTAAGGGCCAATGTTAAATCTCCTGTGGTAGAAATTACCAGGGAGATCACAATCCATATCGGCGAGCCACAGCTAACTCAATCTGAGCCGGCTAGGTCAATTGATATATATCCTTTGGAAATCATCCAGAGGAACAAAAACATTGACCTGGTGGCCAGGCTAATTGAGGCAGAGGCAGGTCTAGGCTCTATCCCCTGTGGAGAGAAAGTCTGTGTCGGTCTCACGGTTTTACATCGTGTAGACGACCCGGCATTCCCGAATAACGTTCAAGCAAACGTTTATAAGGGGAGTGAGTATACTGTTCCAAGCAAAATCGCATCGGAGACCAGTATAAAAGCCGCCAAAAGGGCCTTCGAATTATGGGAAAGTGGCGAGAGCTACGATTACCTGCCTTCGGAAGCCCTCTATTTCAAGGGAGATGGCAAAAACAACCATTTCCATGACAGAGATGGCAACCAGTATGAGGATCTGGATATCTTAAGTCAAGAGAATCCGGACGACGAAATACTGGAGATTCTTCCAGAAGATGACATCCTTAGCGATGATACGATGGAAATATCTATCAGCGACGAGATAGTCATAAAAGAAGATCCTGGGAAAGACATTTTAGAACTATAAACCCTATACCACACCACCAAAAAAAGGACCCCTGTAAAAGAGGTCCTTTTCTTTTTGCCTCGCAAAAGCGATTAACACTGGTCGGGCTACGCCCGGCGGAGCGTCGCGTCGGTCCAAAA
>JAFWNO010000056.1 GCA_017510305.1 Candidatus Saccharimonadota bacterium
GCGAGAGCCATCCTTGCGGAGGCTAAAATTGAGCCTACCACTCGGGTGAAAGATCTCACCGAGGCTGAGGAACAGAAAATCAACGACATTATTTCCAGTAGATATACCGTTGAGGGTGATCTCCGTCGCCTCGTTACAAATAATATCAAGCGCATTAAGGATATCAATTCTTACAAGGGTATCCGCCACAAGGCTAAATTACCAGTCAACGGCCAGCGTACTCGTACGAACGCACGCACTCGTAAGGGTAAGGCGATCGCTGTCGGTGGAGCGCAACCTAAAGCAGCAAGCAAGACTTAAGGAGATAGATAAATGGCAGAAGAAGAAGTTAAAACCGCTCCTGAGGCAGCAGCCGAAGCAAAAGCAGAAGCTACCGAAACCTCAGTTGAAGCAAAAGCCACCAAGCGTGGTAAAAAAGGCAAAAGAATTGTTACCTCTGGCGAGGTGCATATTCAAGCCACTTTTAATAATACCATTGTCAGCATCACCGACAAGCAAGGTCAAGTGCTTTCTGCATCATCTGCAGGTGCCAATGGCTTCCGCGGTGGCAAGAAGGGTACAGCTTACGCAGCCCAAGTCGCCGCTGAGAAAGCCGCTGAGATTGCCAAGAAAGATCACGGCCTAAACAGCGTAGACGTCTACGTTAAGGGTATTGGTCTTGGCCGCGACAGCGCTATTCGCGCCGTATCTGGCCTTGGCATTAAAATCGACAGCATTACAGATGTTACCCCAATTGCTCATGGTGGTGTCAGACCTAAGGGAGAAAGGAAACCATAATGGCACGAGATAGATCCCCAATTGGAAAACAGAGCCGCAGAGAGAGTTATGCTCTCGCGCCAAAGGCTCACAAAGTAATGGCAAAGAAGCAGGGCATTCCAGGCGAGCACGCTGATATGCGCCGCCGTGGTGGTAGCCTCTACCTCACCCAGCTTCGTGAAAAGCAAAAAGTCCGCCACACCTACGGCCTTCTTGAAAAGCAATTTGCTAAACTCATGAAGGAGGCCAGCCGCGCAGAAGGCCTAGCAGGTGAAAACTTGCTTCAATTCCTCGAGCGCCGCGCCGACAACGTAGTATACCGTGCAGGATTTGCTCTAACTCGTCGCCAGGCTCGCCAGTTAGTTTCGCATGGCCACTTTGTCTTAAATGGTCGCAGAGTAGATATTCCATCTATTCGCCTGAAACCAGGTGATGTCCTAGAAGTACGTCCTAAATCTCAAAAGTCTGAATATTTCAAGGGTTTGGCCGATATTGCCGCAGCATCCTCTCAAAGTCCCCTCAGTTGGCTAAAAGCAGATGCTAAAAAAATGAAAATTGAAATCACTGGACTGCCAAAGCGTGAAGAAGCCGAGGCGGGCATTAACGAACAATTAATCGTTGAGTACTACTCACGCTAAAGGAGGAAATATATGACAACAAAAGTAATTCACGAAGCAAACCTCGCCGAAGTTAATCAAATCGGAGAAAACAGTACAGAGTTTGTAATTAAGCCACTTTACTATGGCTATGGCAACACTCTTGGTAATTCCATCCGCCGCGTACTTCTCTCAAGCATCAAAGGCGCAGCTATTACCAGCTTCTCCATCGAGGGTTCCACTCACGAATTTACCGCTATCCCAGGTATCCGTGAAGATGTTGTGGATATTATGCTTAATCTCAAGAATGTTAAGCTAAAGTGTCACACTGACGCCCCAGTTGAGCTAACTTTGGAAATCAAAGGTAAAGATCAGAGCGAAAAAGATGGCGACAAGCGTGTGGTCGCTGGCGATATCTCCCTCCCAGCCGATGTAGAGATTGCCAATCCAAACCAAACCATCTGCCACATTGACGATCCAAATTACACCTTAAAGATGCATATGGTCGTCGAAACTGGCCGCGGTTATCTTACTATCGAACAAAGCAGCGAAGATCGTGTCCATTCTGATATGATTGCGCTCGATGCAGTATTTTCACCTGTCCTCCGCGTTCGTTACAATGTTGAAAATACACGTGTCGGTCAAGACACCAATCTTCAGCAGCTAACTATCACAGTTGATACTGATGGCACTATTACTCCTGAAGAAGCCTTCAAGGAGGCAAATGCTATCCTTGTCAATCAATACACTGCTCTCGCCGGTGGCACCACAGTCGAAAGTGCACCAGCCCCAGGCAGCACAGAGGAGGAAGAAGATGCCGGTCTTATGCTTCCAATTGAGGAGCTCGGCCTTTCTGCTCGCACCGCCAATGCGCTTATCAATAACGAGATCAAAACCATTCGTGACCTTGTCATGCTATCTGATAGCGACCTCAAGGAGCTAAAAGGTTTTGGTACTAAAGCGCTTGACGAAGTTAAGGAAAAATTAACGGAGTTAAACATTTAATATGCACCGCCACGGATATAAAGGCCGCAAATTCGGCCGCGAAACCGATCAGAGGTTAGCACTGCGGCGTAGCCTAATGTGCTCTCTGATTAAAGAGCAGTCCATCACGACTACTCTTGCCCGCGCAAAAGAAATGCGCCGTTACACCGAGAAGTTGATTACTATCGCCAAAAAAGGTGGTCTAGCTAATCGCCGCTTACTCATCGCTCGCTTAAACAGTGTAGAGTGCGCAAACCTTCTTATGGATGTAATTGCTCCGCAGATTACCCGCGATTCTGGCTATCTTCATATCGAACATGCCGGCTACCGCAAGGGTGACAATGCTGAGCTTGGCACCATCTCATTTGTAGATGATATCAACATGGAAGTTAAAAAGGAGGATAAATAATGAAAACTTATTCCCAGAAATCTTCCGAAATCAAGCGTGAATGGTATATCATCGATGCCAATACCCTTCCACTAGGTAAATTAGCAGTAGTAATTGCTGATAAACTAATGGGCAAGTCTAAAGTTACCTATACCCCACACACTGATAATGGCGATTATGTCGTAGTTATTAATGCCAAAGACCTCAAAGTCACCGGCAACAAGATGACAGACAAACTCTACCATCATCACAGTGGTTTCCCAGGTGGCCTCAAGACTTTGAAACTCGAAGAAGTCATCGAGAAAGATCCATCCCGCGATATTAAACAGGCAGTTAAAGGTATGCTTCCAAAGAATAAGCTCGCCGCAGATCGTATGGCAAGATTACGCATCTTCGACGGTGCTGAGCACGCCCACACCGCCCAAAGCCCAAAGGAGATTAAATAATGGCAGAAGCTAAATATACCTACGGGCTTGGCCGCCGAAAGAGCGCCACTGCCCGCGCCCGCCTCTATAAAGGCAAGGGCAACATTACTATCAACGACAAACCAGCCCTAGAGTATTTCTGTGGCGACAAGTCTAAGCTTGCCGAGATCACCGATCCTCTAGCCCTAGTCCAGAAACAGGCTGATTACGACATTACAATCAGAGTATCTGGCGGTGGCTTAGCTGGCCAAGTTGATGCTATCAAACTCGCTATTTCTAAAGCGATCACTGCTGAAGCAGCCGATCTTCGCCCAGTACTTAAGAAAGCCGGCTTCGTCAAGCGTGATCCACGCGAGAAAGAGCGCAAGAAATACGGTCTCCGCTCTGCAAGAAAGAAAGAGCAGTTCTCCAAGCGTTAATTCGCAAGAAAAAAGACCATCAAAATACCTCCCCGAAAAGGGAGGTATTTTTTTATGCTACCCTAACTATTTCTCAATATATTTAGCACTCTTGTCGTATTTAGCAGAGCCAAAGCCAATTACCATCGCCATAATATTCTGGAAGAAGATGAATAAGATAGCAGTACCAATGCCACGTTTGAAAGCTTTTGAAACCTTAAAGCACCAAACAATGCTAATAACAATAGCAGCAATACTAACTACAGCATAGAGAATTATGCCAATCACATTCGGCGTAGTCATCTGGATGCTACTAAAATTAGCATTATTAATCTGTGTTGTAGTTGTTGGAAAGAAAACACTCACAACTATTGCAGCACAAATCACAGAAACTGGCCACCAAGGGGACATTCCGGCAATCTTATATGCTATACAGTAGTTATAAATAGGGATTATGGCCTTCCACCCCTTCTCCCCAGCTTTTTCAAACATTTTCCACCAACCTATAATTAATAATATAAACCAAACGACGGCAATAATTGCGAAAGCCGCAAACATCCCGCCGAATATTCCGCCGGCTACCAATGCTTCATTAGTTGTTAATGTATTCGTTTCCATTGAAACTCCTTATGTTAATAATTATTTACCTTAATTATACCTAAAAATATTTCAATATGCAAGAATAAGCAACAAAGTTAGCACAAATTACCGTTCCATTTTAGAAATGTTTATGCTATAATCAAACAAACAGGTCATATTATAAAAATCAAAAGAAATGTATCAAAAAAGAGGTTTAGCAAAATGTCAAAATCAAGCAAACTAAACAACTATCTCATTGCCACCATAGGTCTGGCTGTTAGCATTGCCGCATTTAGCCCATTTACACATATCGTAAGTGCAGCAGAGCCAGAAAAAATCACTACTACTTACCCATACTATGCATTTGTCGAAGATCCAGAGAATCCTTGGCAGACAGATTATGATGCGCTAGATGCGACAGATACTATAGAATATAGCGACGCATTCTTTTCGGAGCCATCTCCAGGCGACCATCCAGGGCTTCGTGCCGTTTCCTATGCTCTAGCGCTAGCCGGCTACGAGAATGAGGCGGATGGCTACCCTTCCACATCTGAAACTCCAAATCCAAAGTTATATAACTTCCTCAATCAACTTGGCTTTTCCGATTACCAAAGTTGGGATACGTCATCCGAAGAAGACGGTCACTCTATGGGTACTACCATCGGTCATAAAACATTAGCTAGTGGGCAAGAGCTAGTTGTTGTCGCCCCTAGAAACTATAACTACATGACAGAGTGGCTATCAAATTTCAATATTGGTGCTAATGGCGACCACGCCGGCTTTTCTGAATCAGCCAATTTCATCACAGATAGATTTAATCAGTATGTAAATAACCGCAATCTTTCTGATTATAAATTATGGGTAGTTGGCTACTCTCGTGGTGGCGCTGTTGTTGATTTATTTGCCAAGCAGCTTAATGCTAATATTGCAGATTATAGTTTTTCACCAGACAATCTTTACGCATATACTTTTGGCGCTCCACGCGCAAGTATTACCGAGACAAACTACACAAACATCCACGATGTTAAAGATGGCAATGATCTCTTGCTTGGCTATATCTTCCCAGAGCTATGGGGATTCTATAATACCGGCACCTATGAAGAGATTCACCCTGCTGATTTAGAAATTACCACATCTGTCGTAAATATCTCCGATTTTGTGGACAGTTCTAGGGCATTTAGTATCCTCTCGTCCAATGAGGGGATGACAGAAGAAGTCGGCACGATGAATGGCAAAGCCTATATGGATTCGTGGCTTCAATTCGTCATCAGTAATGGCCTCACGCGTGAATATTTCAATACAGAAGTCAAGCAGCCACTTTCCGCCATTATGAAAGCATATCAACTAAGGACTTTAGACAAACAGAGTGAATTTCTTGATTTTATTAAGAGTACCGATAAAGGTCTAGCCAGCATGGTGGCTGCTAATGCCTTTATGGATTTGATGAGTGGAGCATACGGCCCAACTCTAGAGGAGGCCCTAAGTAATTTTCCTCCATACCAAGACCTAATTAAGGTTCTTAAAGGTACGGCCGTAGACGCCGATATTGATGAGTTTCTGACCTATCTCGATACGTATATTGGCAACTATAGTGATTATGAGGCTGCCTTTGGTGAAGATCTCCATGTCACCGAAGCTGAGTTTACTATTATCAAAGATAATCTCCCACAATTGATCAAGGCTCTTGCCCCACTCATCGTAGCTGATGCCGCATACACTCAGGCTACTTTTGGCGAAGATTACTCTCTGTTTTATACCTATACCCTAGTTTCTAATGCTAAAAACCTCGTCATTGGCCACATCCCAGAAAGTATCATGCCAATCCTAAAGAGCTTAATTCCAACCGGTGGGGGAGATGAACCTGCCCCAGGCTTGCCAAATACTGGCGTCTTTACGAACACTAATACAAACTATAGTAGCGAATCCATACTACTGCCACTAGTTATCATCATATCAATCACTACTATTACCTCGTTATATACAATCATCAAAGCAAAAAAATATCTCTCAATGAGATAATTGTGGTGGAGACGATGGGAGTCAAACCCACGTTTACCCCTTGGGACGTTCCGTGGGTTTGACGCTAATAAATTATAAAGCTTGTGGTGGAGACGATGGGAGTCAAACCCACGACCTCCGCAATGCGAATGCGGCGCTCTATCAACTGAGCTACGTCCCCATACCACAATTATACCATATTTACCCTATTGCCGGAACAGGGAATTTGAGTGCCAAATCTTTTACTTCTTGGCGTATCTGCTCAAGCCCAGCCCTGTATTCATCTAATCCTTCCTCGGTCTTAGCCTTTACGCAAATATCCATTACTTCCTTCATCCAGTCTGCAATCTTCACCATTTCATCTGTACCCATCCCCCGCGTAGTAATCGCCGGCGTCCCTAGCCGCACGCCACCTGGACGAAATGCTCCACCTTTATCGCCAGGCAATGCATTTGCATTCAGCGTCAAGCCAACCATATCTAGTGCTCTTTCATAGAATTTACCATCTATTCCAAAGGCTTCCTCGCACTTTACAAGCACCAGATGATTATCTGTACCACCACCTTGCAAAACAAAGCCATTTTCCGCAAGTCTCGCAGCCAGCGCCTTTGCGTTTTCTACAATTTTTACCGCATAATCTTTAAACTCTGGCTGCAAAGCTTCACCAAAGGCCACTGCCTTTGCTGCGATTATATGTTCTAGCGGCCCACCTTGCGTTCCAGGGAACACCGCTTTATCAATCAAAATCGGAATATTCTCCAGTTTCTTCTCCGGAGCCTTCTTTAGCGGCGATCCGACATTGCCCATAGATAGAATCAAACCGCCACGTGGCCCACGCAAAGTCTTATGAGTAGTAGTGGTCATTACGTGGAAGCCATGCTCCAAAGGATTTGGATGCACACCTCCAGCAATCAGTCCAGCCACATGTGCCATATCCGCCATCAAAAGCGCACCGATTTTATTGCCAATCTTCGCCACCCTATCAAAATCTGGAATCTTCATAAAGGCAGAATAGCCAATCAAGATAATCTTTGGCTTCTCCTCTAGGGCTAGTCTCTCTAGCTCATCATAATCAATATCTCCTTCTGGCGTAGTGCCATAAGCAATAAAATTGTAGATATGTGCAGAGCGCGTCACTGGCGAGCCGTGCGTTAAATGGCCACCATGCCCAAGATTCATCGCCAGAATCTTATCGCCAGGCTCGCACCAAGCCCAATACACCGCCTCGTTAGCATTGGCGCCAGAATGTGGCTGCACATTTGCATGATCCGCATGGAATAATTCCATCGCTCTCGCAATCGCTAGTCGTTCAATTCTATCCACATTCCTCTGGCCACCATAGTAGCGATAATTTGGCAGCACCTCCGAAGCAATTTTAGCTTCATCCATCTCTAATTTATCGCCATCAAACTTCAAGCCCTCAAAAGAAGGATAGCCTTCGCTATATTTATTGGTCAAAATCGACCCCATTGCTATCAAGACATTCTCCGAGACATAGTTCTCGCTCGGAATTAATTCCAACCCTTCACTTTGCCGCACCTTTTCCGCACCAATCAAATCAAATACTGGATCGTTTTTCATATTGTCTCCTTTAGTTATTATTTTCTAGTGTACAGCACATGCGAATAGGTTAGATCATGGTCGCCTCCTTCTCTTATGATTTCCTTATTCCATTCTGATTTATCGAATTCTGGAAAAAACACCTCGGCCTCAGCATCACTTGCATGTACTTCTGTTAAATACATTTTTGAAGCGTGTGGCAACATTTGCTTGTATACCATTCCGCCACCAATCACAAAGATTTCAGTATCAGAATCCTTCCATTCCGATATAAACCCATCTAAATCTGTCACCGCATTTACGCCTTCCCCCTCGACGTCTTTAGCGTCAAATACCAATACATAATGCTCCCTACCAGGTAGTTTCCCCGGCAGACTCCGCCATGTATTCAGCCCCATAAATACCGGATGCCCCATTGTCACCTCTTTAAAGAATTTCAAATCACCTGGTATATCAAAGCAAAGCCCTCCCTTTTTGCCAAGTTCATTTTTTTCTCCTATTGCTGCAATTATTGAAAAACTCATTTTTCCTCCTATGCTGTTACATCCATTTTAATAGAGCCTTGATGTTGATAATTTTCCAGTCTCACATCTTTTAGCGCCTTAGAATTATCAAACTTAAAGAAATCTTTCACCTCTGGATTTAGCCATAATTTTGGCGCATCAAATAATTTTCCATCGGCCTTAATCTTCTCATCTCTCCGCCTTAGCTGCTCCTCTATTCCAGCAATTTGATTCTCATAAATATGTGCGTCGTTAATCGTATAGGTAAACTTACCGGGCTTCAACCCTACGCACTGTGCCACCATCGCACAAAATACCGCATACTGCGTAATATTAAATGGTAGCCCCAGTGGCACATCATTAGACCGACAATGCACCATCAAATTCAATTTGTCATCCGATATAATCCACTCATTACTCCATACGCAACTAGGCAAAGCCGCCGTCGGCAGCCACTCATTCTGCCATAAGCTCATCACCATCCGGCGATTGCCCGGATCATTTTTCAAAGTCTCAATTAATCCTTGTGTCAGCTGATATCTATTAGCAATCCAGCCATACGCTGTGCCAATCGTGCCAGCATATTCCTTCCCGATATGTCTCCCCATATAGTCGCCATTTTTATCAATTTCCCATTCGTCCCAGATAGTGATGCCGCGTTCTCTCAACCAAGACACATCATTGCTCTGCACCTGCCAAATCCACATCATCTCAAGTATTGCCCACCTCCAAGCCACAAATTTAGTAGTAAGAATTGGGAATTCCTCAGAAAGGTCAAACTCTAATATATAATGCGGTATCCTAATCGTCGCATCGCTAGCCTTCGCCATACTAATATGATTTGGCATCGTCAAATTAGCCTGCTCACCCCTAGCGGAATTAGTCTTATCCTTATAATTCACCACCCTCTTGCCATCGCGCAAAATCTTCTCGCAAAGCTCCAGATATTGCTCATCAAATTTGCTCATGGGTTACCTCTCTTTTATCTTATTCTCATTATATCATACAAAAAACAAAAACCCCAGCCTTTTTCAGCTGGGGCAAAAAGGAGTTTAATGGCAAAGAGTTATAGCTTCCACCAATCAAAGAATTTACCACGCACATCCATTGCTGCAACACACAGTATCTCCTCAAATACCCGCACAATATCTTCCGGAAACTCACGAGATATCAAATAAGTATTATACCCCCATGCGTCTGTGCAATTCCCGGTGCCAACGATTTTTGCATGCTCCTTATCTCTTTTTGACATTTTTCTAACGTAGACATTGCCGTACAAGCCCTTATTTTCAAAGTATAATAATTTTAAAATCGCCTGTACTTTATCTGCCATCTTCAGGAAAATCCCTTCGCGCGTACTACAAGCATCCATCTCGAGAAACAAGCTATAAGCGCATTCGCCAACACCTTTCGGCATTCTCTCTGTGTACTCTTTCATTAGCCTACGTTCAATAATCACCTTCTCCTCGTGAGCCTTACTACCATTATCTGGGATATCGTGTAAAATACCCTCAATAATATCGTGAATTTGCGCCACCTTTGTAATCAAAAGCGGGCTATATCCCTTACACATCTCTGGGTACGCCAAGAGTAAATCAGACACCAAACTCGCCATCGCGCCACTAAGCTCCCCGACAGATTCATATCGAATAATCATATCGATATATTTCTTTATTTGCTTCTTGTTACCCTTAGATAGTTTCTTCCACTTCTTTAAATTCCGCTTCTTAACATACTTAGTCACGATTCTACTTACTATCTTTGGCCTCATATATAAGTCGCATTCGTAGAATCCCGCTCTCGGCTCATAGGCGATATTCATCATCATCTTCTGGTTTTCCCATATATCCATAGCAACATTATTCTCATCCATAACAACTCCTCCTCTCGTAAAGAACTCCCGCCACAGAAATAGTATAGCATAAAAAAGCGCCCAAACAAACCTTGAGCGCTTAGTGGTGGTAGTTTTAATTACCTTACTTCATCCATTACCTTAAACAATGCTTCCGCCGGCATCATACTATATAGACTGAATCCATCCCCAGGCTGATTAGTATAAAATACGCCATGTTTCAGCCACTCGATTTTTGCTAATTTATTGTCGTAAGTGTTGTTCCACCACGATGGAAACGGCGCTTTGCCGTTTGGCACAAAATAGGCCTCCGTGCCACTTCGCACTTCCCAATCATCTGGTATTATCCAGCGACCAATCGTAATCAGTTGCTTATAGTATAATTCCGGATTTGCACGCATACTTGCCGTCGACGACACCTTAATCGATTCGATTATAGGGTCCTTATGCGGATTCGGATCATCTGCAAAAAATTCAAACGGGCTCCTATACCACCAAGTCACAAAAACACGATGGAAAAATCTTGCGATCCCCGTCATTGCATTGCACGGTGCTCCCCCTACAAAGAATACACGTCGTATTCTCGTCGGGTATCTACATAACAACAGGTATGCTATATATGCCCCAAACCCTGCCTGAGCGTGAATTTCCCAGTTATTCTCAAGAGGATATCTCTCAAAAAATAGGCCATCCGCAGCATCAAATATCTCCAAAGGAAGAATACGCTCAGCGCCATAATCAAAGACTTCTATATTCTTCAAGGGAATATCGTAATGCTTTTTTAGTGCCATCACATACCACCGTTCTGTTGACACGGAATCACCCTCCGCTGGTATCACCAGCACCATGTTATCTTCCTTTAACAAACTATCACCTCTTTCTAAATGTACTTCCACCACAAAGTACTATTATATACCAAATCTTGCATTTTGTAAATACTAGCGCTTTATAAATCTTTATGCTATTATTATAATAATAACTTACCATAAGGAGCAATATTTAATGGCCATAAAAACAGCTAAAACAACTAAAGCGCCAGCAAAGTCAACCAAGACTACCAAAAAGAATAGCAGCATCATAATGCCAATCATCGGCGGCGTCATTGCATCACTCGTCATTGTCGGTATTGTCATTGGCGCAACTGTCATCGTCGACAACATTAGCAAAAGCAAGCGCGTAGGCATGTATAAACTATCAAGTCTCTATCTTAACGGCGAGCAAGAAAATTCCGTCTCATTATTAGATTCTCTTGGTCTATCTGCTAATATTGAACTACGCAGTGATGGTACCTGTACCACTAATATTTTCGGCGAAAAGCGCGACTGTACTTACGACGATAAAGAATTACATATGTCCGATACTAACACAAATACCCCATACACTTACGAAAGAGATTCTATCACCTTTGAAAATAATGGTAACAGGATGACTTTCACTCGCGTTACAGAGTAAAATATGGTATAATAATGACAAGATGTTAATGACAATTATCAGGATTGCACTTGTCGCATTCGGCGTAATAGCCCAACTATTTGTCTGGTTGTGGCTATTACTTTTTCTTGGCAATGAATTCATCGTTTTTGAATTAGTCTATATGCTTATTGAGGTGGCCTTAGTCCTCACCATCATTAAAAATACTCATAGTATTAGCAAAGATCTCCCTTGGCTAATCATCATCCTGATTTTTCCAGTCGCAGGGGCGCTGTTCTATTTAATTGTCCGCGCCAGCCTTAACCGCAGCCCGCTCATCAAGAAAATCGATAAAAGTATCAAAGAAAGCAAAAATCACCTTAAAAAAGACCCGAAAATTACCAATATTATCAAAAATCAACACCTAGGAGATTTATATTATCTCACAGAAGTTATTGGTTTTCCCGCTTATGCTAAAAACAAAGTAGATTATTATTCGCTCGGCGATTACGTCTATCCTGAAATGCTAAAAGCCTTAAAAAGCGCCAAAAAATACATCTTCATAGAGTATTACATTATCGCTCCAGATAGTTCCATGTGGCAAGAAATTCTCGCCATATTAGAGCAGAAAGTAAAAGAAGGCCTAGATGTCCGTGTAATGTATGACGGCTGGGGGAGTATCTCCATGGAGCATAAATACCCGCCCAATCGCCTCCGCGAAAAGGGAATTAAATGCATTACCTTTAATAAAATCTCCAATATTCTTGGCTCGCTCGTTTTAAACAACCGCGACCATCGCAAAATGATGATTATCGATGGTGTCGTCGCCTTTTCTGGCGGCATCAATCTAGACGATAATTACATCAACCGCCGCCATCCTCACGGCGAGTGGAAAGATAACGGCATCAAAATCGAAGGCGAAGCCGCCTGGAGTTTCACTGCACAATTTCTCTCCCTCTGGCACGTCTACGATGATGAAAACGAAAAATATACCAAGTTCCTTCCAGATATGTCCTTTAAAAATCTAAAAGATAACGGCCTTACCGTCCCATACAGCACCAGCCCCTTTGAAAAGGAGTATGTCGGCGAAAATATCTATCTCAACATCATCAACGGCGCCAAAGAATACGTCTATATGTACACGCCGTACTTAATCTTAGACGAGTCAATGATAATCGCGCTAACTCTCGCCGCCAAACGTGGCGTCGACGTGCGCATCATCGTACCTAGCGACCCAGACTATAAGATTATCTTTGATGTTACTTGCTCATATTTTGAAAGATTAATTAAAAACGGCGTCAAAATCTATCGCTATCTCCCCGGTTTTATCCACAGCAAAGTCTTCATCGCCGACGACAAAGTCGCTACTGTCGGCAGTATCAACATGGATTATCGCAGCCTCTATCACCATTTCGAGTGTGGCGTCTATCTTTACGACGTATCCGCCCTGTCCGAAATCAAAAAAGACCTCTGCGAGGCCTGCAACAAATCCCGCCCGGTTTCCCTAAAAGAAGCCACCCCTTCGCTCCCTAAATCCATCTATCAAGCCATCCTCCGTTTCTTCGCCCCAATGCTCTAGTATTTTGGACAGAAGTGTGATACAATAAAGGTATGGGGTGTTAGCTCATCCGGTAGAGCGCAGCTATGGCATAGCTGAGGTGGCGAGTTCGAGTCTCGCACACTCCACCAAGTAAAGAATTACGTAAATGGAGAGCTTGCTCTCTTTTTTGTGATATAATTAAAAGTATGAAAACGATTTTAACCGGCCTCCGTGTCAACAGCGAACTTACTCTTGGCAATTATCTCGGCGCACTTCTGCCAATGGTCCGCCTTGCTAATCAGCACAGCAAAGATTACAATATCAACATTTTCGTCCCAGATCTTCACTCTATTATCAGTGATATTGATGGCGATTTCCAGTCTAATATCGCCCGCAGCCTCAAATATTACCTCGCCTCCGGCCTAGAGTTAAATGATAACGTCCACATCTACCGCCAGTCCTACGTCCCCGCTCATAGTGAGCTTTGCTGGATTTTAAACTGTACCGCCACCATGGGCGAAACTAGTCGTATGACGCAGTACAAGGAAAAGGGCGAAGGTAAATCTTCTGTCAATGTCGGCATTTTTGACTACCCTATCCTTATGGCCGCCGACATCCTACTCTACGATGCTACCTATGTCCCCGTTGGCGAGGACCAATTCCAGCATCTCGAGCTTGCCCGTAACTTGGCCGAGCGTTTTAATCATAAACATGGCGAAATTTTCACCCTTCCTGCCAAGACTAAAGAGCAAGCTGAATTTATGGGGGCTAGCGATGGTATTCGCATCCGCGACTTGCAAAATCCCGAAAAGAAAATGAGCAAATCTACCCATGCCGAAAATTCTAAAATCATGCTTTCTGATACTCCCGAGCAAGCCAAGAAAAAAATCATGTCTGCTACTACCGATAGCCTTGCCAACATTAAGTTTGACATGATAAACCAGCCCGGCATTTCCAATCTTCTGCAAATAGAGGCTCTCGTCAATGACCTTCCACTCCAAGACGTAATCAGTACTTGGGCTGGCGAGTCCAAATATGGCGACTTAAAACAAAAGGTTGCCAGCTCCGTCGCTACACTTCTGGAGTCTTTCCAGTCTAAATATGCCGAGATTTCCGACGATATCATCATCAATGAGTTAGAAAAAGGCGAGATTTACGCTAATAAAGTCGCTAACGCCAAGCTACTAGAGGCTCAAAAAGCCCTCCACCTCAGATAAATACCACATGAAAAAGGGCCGCAATTCCTTGCGACCCCAGTAGGCTTACCTCTCTAAAGGCAGGTATTCCACTTCGCTATAAAGGAGTGGTCTGCCGATAGCTAGCATCATTTCCTCGTATTTGCCATGGTACAGCGAGAGCGGTATCCCACTCCCCATCATGCAACATCCATGTGCGTATTCAGAGCCCTTCACGACAAAGATGCGGTTTGCCCACTTCGGCTTTACTGCCAAGAGGCATTCTGGTTCCTCCAGATGCGTCTGCCGATATTCCGTCAGCATCGCATCCATATCGCAGGCCCGATACGCTATCGCGTTAAAGGTTCGCGGCTTATCTGTATCCCTGCGATACTTCTGAGCCACCAGATTGAGTGTCCGGCCTCTCGGCACACCGCCCAACGGCAGCAATTCATATGCGGAGTCGATAGCATCCATTCCTGCTATCTTCGCTGCCAGTACCTTGTCACGCGTTTCTCTGTCGCCAAGTACATAATACTCAGCCATCAGATTACTCTCAAAGGGAATCAATTCCTCCTTGATGGCAATCGTCAGAATTGTCGTTGCCGGTGCCTTGCCATTTGTTGCAGTTAAGTATTCCATTTCTATCCCTCCCATAGAAAAATAAATTAATAATGTGCCTATCTTCTAATTATATCACAAATCTACCAAAAAAGCAATGGCTATGTTATAATAAAGGTATGATTATTACCGGCAAGAAGTTCAGCAAGCCCGAAATGTCCCGCGTTATCAATGGCGACAAGATTATTTCTGATACTCCAGAAAAGCCCAAGACTACTCGCCTAGACCATTATCTCGTTAAAAACTACCCAGACATCAACCGTTCCAATATCCAAAAATTCATCAAAGCTGGCCTTGCTACCGTTAATGACAAAATCGTCACAAAGCCCAATTATCAGATTACCGAACAAGACAAAATCACCTTCACCCCCCCAGAAATCAAGGCTAAAAATCTACCAAATCTCGAAACAATCTACGAAGATGAAAATGTCCTTGTCGTCAACAAACCTGCTGGCCTGCTTTCTATGAGTAAAGGCGAATACAACCCCGAGCCAACACTAGAAGATTACGGCCTGCTCGTCCATCGCTTAGATCGCGACACTTCTGGCGTCGTCATCCTCGCTAAAAATGAGCCTACGCAAAAACTCCTCAGAAAGCAGTTCCAAGACCGAAAGGCTCACAAGACATACCTCGCCGTAGTTGCCGGCCATCCCGAAAATGACGAAGCCAACATCGACCTTCCCATCGCCAGAAACTACAAGCACCCCACCACCTTTCTCGTCCAGGCTGGCGGCAAAGAGTCGCAGACTTATTACAAAGTTCTAGAAAAATCCGAGCACTACTCTCTCCTAGAATTAAAACCCACCACTGGCCGCACCCACCAATTGCGCGTCCACCTTAAATACATTGGCACGCCCATCCTCGGAGACCGCGTCTATGGCGATGAATCTTCCGCCTCCCGCCTCATGCTCCACGCTAAAGAGCTAGAAATCACCATCCCTGATGGCCAACGCAAAGTATTTTCCGCCAAAATCCCGCCGCTTTTTACCAAAATCCTCAAGGAAGATACCTAAATGTTCATCGATAGCCTAGAAAATATTGCTAATATCGCCAAAAATGCCGACACCTGCATCATCGCCACGTCCGCCCCAGATATCGAAACACTAAAGATAAAGCCATTTTTCGTCCTCGAGCCAGACGACAAGGGCAAAATACCCATAGAGGCCACTAGGGAGCTAATACAGGC
Source organism: Candidatus Saccharimonadota bacterium (assembly GCA_017510305.1). Lineage (GTDB taxonomy): Bacteria > Patescibacteriota > Saccharimonadia > Saccharimonadales > Saccharimonadaceae > Nanosyncoccus. Next base: position 15,972 of record JAFWNO010000056.1, read on the forward strand.
TTGTTCTCTAAAACAAGCCACTGATGCCTACATTATAATCAAAGGCGCTGAAACGATGACTCTAGAGGCCGAAAACGCCCTTCTCAAACTTCTCGAAGAGCCAAGGAATAACTATCATTTTATCTTGTTCGCCAAGGATCCAACTAGTCTCCTCCCTACCATCCTCTCGCGCGCTGAAATCTATTATATAACAAAGGCAAATCCACTTTCCGCCCCTGTAGAAGCCAGCAAAAAGGCTAAGGATCTAGCCCATCAATTACTCACTACCCCAGAGCGCGACCTTCCAGACTTTGTCGATGCTATCACAAAAAAGAAGCTCACCCGCCCCGAAATCCTCGAAATCCTCAGTGCTGCCATCGAAATCTCTTATAAATCCTACTTCGCCACAGGCCGCCCCGCCTTCCTTAAAAAACTACCCAACCTCCTCGCCGCTTACAACAATATCAGCAAAAACGGACATATCAAACTCCACCTTATCGCAGATTTGCTCTAATATGTCACTCTATATAGCTGCCAAACTCTCGATATTTCCCAAATTGTTAATGTATAATCAAATCATAAGAGCATAGCTCTAGGAACTATACTCGTTGGGTGCCCCTAGCCACCAGATGGTTAGGGGCTTTTGGTTAAAACTAGCCTAGAAACTCCACCGCAGAAGGAGGCGAACATAAAGAGAGTTTACTCTCTTTTGTGAACCGACGCCCTGCGGAAGGCTTATGCCTACACTAATGACGAGTCTCAAGATTTGTATTCTGATTTTCACCATTAGAGTTTCCTTTCTCGGGTCATCTTAAATCTCACCTAGAATTGATCACCGTTAGATAATACGGTTGAATCCCCGCGAGATAGCTCGCTCACAGTAGAAACTTCCTCGCGGAGATTCTCTCCATTTTACCATCAGCGTGTTTCAATGTTTACTAAGTCGTTAATGTTTATTTTTATCTCTGTCAATCTAAACATTAACGAAATTATTATGAATATGGCTAATTTTCGCACAAAATCTTTCCCAAAATCAAAAATCTATGCTACAATAGAATAAACATTAGGAGAATAGTATCATCATGATAAAACAGCTTTTAAAGGGGGGGGGCGAACTCTCTGTAGAGTAAGCATTATTAGTCTTTCATCATTTTTGTTTGCCTATGTAGTAGGCAATTTTTTAGCCCCAGTCTCTAACTCTTCTGCTGTTACTTGCGAGAACGGTATGGTA
>JAFWNO010000003.1 GCA_017510305.1 Candidatus Saccharimonadota bacterium
CGCCCGTCCAATATTACCGTCCACCTCGCTAAATTAAACATCCAGAGTACAAACAATAACAATAATCAATCATCTTCGCTAGAAAACACCACCTTCAACGCCAACTCCTTCACTGATCTAGCCACTTCTGGCACCTGGACCGATAGCGGCAACAATACTTGGGAATACATTTTTAGTATCAAAGCCAGCGAAGATATCAGTAAGCTCTATGTTTACGAAGATAACATCCCCGGCTACACCGGTGACGCCACCGCCACTAACCCTAAAACCATTCCCGCCAGCAAAATCGTCACCATTACCAACACCGCCGACCGCTTTGACATCAGCCTAAAGAAGCAGGTCACCGGCAACCTCGGCGTCACTAGCAAAGCCTTCGATTTTAATATTAAGCTCTTTGATCCAGGCGGCGCAGAGCTCACTGGCGATTTTTCCGCCACCAAGAATGGTGTTAATTATACCGCCACCTTCGGCGCAGATGGCTATTCTGGCACCTTTGCCCACGGCGACACTATCATCATTCACGGTCTCCTCACTGGCTACAGCTACACCATCACAGAAACAGACACAGAATATTCCGAATCTTACAAAATCACCGCTGCTAATGGCACTATCCTTACGTCAGCCACAGCCGGCCTCTCCGCCAGCCGTTCCATCACAGACCAATCCCAAATCATCACCTTTGAAAACAACCTAGAAAAAACCAGCACCGGCATCGGCATCAATATTTGGCCTTATCTCATTCTGCTGCTCATCATCACCGGCTTCTTCGGCGGCCACCAGTTCATGCTCACCCGCCACTATAATCAACGCCTAGACAATCAAACTTACATTTCGCTAAATTAAATTTGTACCACAATCGCCGTGCGGTCATCCCGCTTACGCGCTGTTTTTAATAAATCAGCCGCCGCTAATTCCGCCGTTTTCGCTCGCCCCACAATCGACCCTAATTCTCGTTCACTCATCAAGTCCGTACCTTTATCGCCCGTAATTCCGTCCGTACATAGCACCACTCTATCTCCATTATTTAATAGCACCGTCCCCGCTTGCATCGCTCGCTTACCATTTGCTCCGCCCCCGCCTAGCGCATTAGTAATCACATTCTCATACCCTTCATCCTTGCTAATCTGCGACGCACGACCGTTATTGTCCACCACGTATACTCTTGAATCACCCACTGATGTCCACATCATCATCTTTTTACCATCCACTTCCGTAATTTTCACCAATGTCCCCGTTGAAGAGCCCGCCCCTTCCGTATTATTAATCTCAAAACTCGCCATATCCAACATCGTGCCTAAATCTAATGCATTTCGTACTTGATGTTTTCTCCCTAACTCTGCCACCTTATTCGCCGCTGTCGCTGAAGCTAATCTCCCACCAACCGAACCTCCCACCCCATCAAACACCCCAAAGATACCTTTCTCCGGCATCAGCAGGGAAGCATCCTGTGAAGTCCCATCATCTTCTAATCGCTGAAATTTCCCCTGCATCACCTGCGCCTTGGATACTTCTGCCACCCCCACCGCCTTCACTAGCGGCTCTTTCTCCCCGTTCTTAGCGCCCGCAAATTCCACCCCAGACATATCCCACTTATTATCCACGGTCCCCGCCTCTGGTTTTTTCTTAAATCTTTCAAATAAACCCATATAATCCTTTCTGGCGGAAGCGGGGAGATTCGAACTCCCGAGACAGTTGCCTGCCCACACGATTTCGAGTCGTGCGCCTTCAACCACTCGGCCACGCTTCCACCTACGATTCTACCATATTTTACCCCGCTTCACTACTTCTTCACTGCTAGCCCCTTATTGTGAAAAACACATATTGAACACTAGATGCTATTATAACTCAATAATTTCTCCATTGGCGTCATACAATCTAGACCAAGGTGCGGCCTAAATGTATTGTATTCTTCCATCCAAGTTTGATACATTACATTAAGCTCGGTTAAATCTTCCGGTCTTTCTATTCTCCAAAAGAATTCTTCTTCATCAGTTCTAAAAGACCTTTCTATCACGGCATTCTCATTAGGACTGCTCTTGTGGATATAGTGATGACTTATCTTGTTAGGTAATCTCAACTCCTGGTGGGCTATTTCTAGGAAGTTCAGGAATCGCTGCTGATATTCTAAGCCGTTGTCTGTTTGTATGAAATCTAAGTTGTCTTTAATTTGTTTTGGTAATCCTGGCAAGAGATAGCGTAATACTTCAATTGTTAACGCTTGGTCTAGTGCTGGTAGTATTACGCCAGCTTTATAGCGGCTATAAATATCTATTAGGGCATATAAATAAGTAGTGTGTACTAAACCAGATAATTCCGGCGTGACATATTTTACGTCCAGTTGTAATTTGCCCGGCCTATCTACATTTTTTACATACATATGAGCAGTTTCTTGGTATCTGGGGCGACGATAATTTTTAGATTTTACTAAACCTTCACTTTTTAAAAAATTATGTACGGTCCTACCTGTAACATCTAGATTCAAAGTATAGGCTATTTTCTCTGCCCCATATCCTTTCTCCTTTCTTAAATCTATTATAGCCTTTTTATCTTGTCTTGTGATGGTATTGCCGGTTTTTATTGTTTTGGGGCGAGTAGATTTTCTGAAAATTTTTTCTTTTAAATATCTGAGTTTTACTTCTTGGCTGGTATTACGCATGGAATTACTGGTTCTATTAGCTATAGTTCTCCAGTTAATAACTGTGCCAGGGCTAATACCTAAATCTCTAGCCGTCTTTCTAATTGCTCCATTATTAGCTTTTAGTGTTTTAATGATTATACTTGGCTCTACTCGCATATTGAACTCCTTTAAATAGATTATAGTAAGTGTTCAATATGTTCTTTCATAATAAGGGTTGCTTGACGTACGAAAGTAAGTGTGCTATATTATAGATAGTGAGGGCGACCTACTGCTGTAACGCAGATGGGCCAAGCCCTCATCTTTTTTGTCTAATACTATTTGATGATGCCGCCGCCGAGGCAGGTTTGACCATGATAAAAGACGGCGGATTGGCCGGGGGCGGGGCGCTTTATAGGCTGGGTGAAGGTGAGTTTGGTGCCGGTTAGGGTTGCTGGGATGAGGGGGGCACGGTGGCGAAGCCTGACGAGAAGCTCGATTGAACTATTTTTCGCAGGACATCCGGAGCGCGGCAGCGCGAGGTTAAGCGCGGCTCGCCCATGGCGATGGGCCGAGCCGACGCGGTCCGAGAAAAATTGGTTCATCGAGCCTCGCCAGATTATGTCTTCCAATTCTAGCTCTGTGGTCCAGAGGTCTTGGTGGTTGAGGTTTTTGGAGACGTAGACGATGTTTTTCTTAATATCTTTGCCGGTGACGTAGTAGGGGAGGCCACCACCGATATTCAACCCGTGGCGCTGACCAACAGTATAGAGAATAGCACCGTCGTGGTAGCCGAGGGTTTCGTGCGTGTCGGCGTCTTGAATCTCGCCCGGAGTCGTCTCAATATACTCCTTGATAAAATTTTTCATGCCGACTTCGCCAACAAAGCAGACACCCATGGATTCTTTTTTATGGGCGACGTGGAGATTGAACTTTTCGGCGAGCTGTTTGACCTCTGGCTTTTTAAGATGGCCGATTGGGAAAATGGTGTGAGCGAGGGCATCCTGGCTGATGCGGTAGAGGAAGTAGGTTTGGTCTTTGTTGTCGTCGGCGGCCCTGAGTAATTGCGTGTCATCCGTCTGGGCGTAGTGGCCGGTGGCGATAAAGTCGGCGCCTTCTTCCCTGGCGATGTCGTAGAAAAGCTTGAATTTGACCTCTTGGTTGCACATAATGTCTGGGTTGGGAGTGCGACCGGCCTTAAATTCTGCTAGCATGTAATCCACAACTTTTTGCTTATATTCCTTTTCAAAATCGTAGACCTTAAAATC
>JAFWNO010000011.1 GCA_017510305.1 Candidatus Saccharimonadota bacterium
AGGTGACTATCTGATTAATGGCATCCTCAGGGCTTTTGAAGCCGAGTTTGCTGGCATATTCTTCGGAAATAAGGATCTCATAATCGCCGCCATTTGAATCGATTTGGCGGCCGGCTGATAAATCTGCCTTGACGCCACCACTCGGCATAAGTGTGACTGTAGCGTTATACTTTTTGTCGGTCTCTTTGCTAGTAATATAATCTACGGAGGCTTTGTAGTAAGGATTCATAGAGATGACGCCATCGATTTTGCGAATTTTGTCTAGATCTTCATTTGAAATCATGGTAGCATCGCCGGCGCTTTTGCTGGCATTATATTCGGTAATTTCGCCTGTGCCCATCATTGATGCAAGCTGGTCATAGGCAGCAGTGGAAGCAATTTCGATGTAATTGTCGCCACCAATGCTTTCGACTTGCTGGTCGATGTAGTCATTGACGCCTGTGTGGATAGCGTTGACGGAGATAATTGCAAAAGAGCCAACGAAGATTGCTAAAATAGTGAGAAATGAACGCATTTTATTGCGCAAGAGGTTAGCATTGGCGCTTTTTAAAATATCAGTAAATTTCATTATTTGCGAACTCCTTTTTTCTTGTTTTCTTTGGCTTTTTTGGCTTCGGGGGTATTGGCGGGCTTGGTCTTACTATTGGTACGGGTGGCTGGGCGAGTGGTGTGTTTTACGGATTCGTCGACAATGATTTTGCCATCGGTGATGCGGATGCGGCGATCGCAGAGAGCGGCTAGGTCTTCGTCGTGGGTGACGATGATGAGGGTAACGCCTTTGTCATGGTTGAGGTCAAATAGTAATTTGATGATTTTGTCGCCGGTGGCGGAGTCGAGATTGCCGGTAGGTTCGTCAGCAAAGAGGACTTTAGGATTATTGACGATGGCGCGGGCGATGCAAACGCGTTGTTTCTGGCCACCAGAAAGGTTTTTTGATTTTGATCTGGCTTTGTCGGCTAGCTCGACTGTTTCTATAGCTTCGAAGGCAAGGCGCTTTCTTTCTTTGCGGCGAGTACCGGAAATTTTTAATGGTAGGAGGACGTTTTCGAGGACGGTTTCGTTGCTATTCATGAAGAATTGCTGGAAGACGAAGCCAAAGCGACGATTGCGCAGGCGATTTAATTTGCGAGATTTTAATTTGCTGGCATTTTCGCCATCGATTTTTAGGGTGCCGGAAGTGGGGGTGTCGAGTAGGGCAAGGCAGTGCATTAAGGTGGACTTGCCGGAGCCGGATTTACTAACGATGGCGACGGATTCGCCTGGGTTAATAGTAAGATTGATGTCTGAAAGGGCGAGAAAAGCGGTGGCGCCTTTGCCGTAGATTTTAGAGAGATGTTTTGCTTCAATTACTGGATTCATATTCCAATTATATCATATTTGTGCTATAATTAGTTGTGTGACGATGGGTCGTCGCCAAGTGGTAAGGCACTGGGGTTTGGTCCCAGCATTCGCAGGTTCGAATCCTGCCGACCCAGCCACTTTTTTATTGCTTCGGCGACTTTGGCGGGAACTTCGTAATTCATGATGTGGCCAGTATTTGGAATAATGACGAGTTTGGCACCGATATTTTTGGCAAGAGCTTGGGTATGTTTAATGGGAATAAGGCGGTCTTTTTCGCCAGCGATGATGAGAGTGTCTTTCTTAAAGCTAAAGTCAGGGATGGCAGTGAAAGCAGAATATTTGCCGGCTTGCCATAAATCGCCTTTGTTTTTGTTGCTGGTGGAGCAAACATTGGTGATGCTTAAGGCCTTTTTGAAAGTGTCTTTATCTTTTGAAACGGACATATATTTAGTGGTGATGTAATCGACTGTCTTTACTGGTAAAACGGCAGGGAGCGGCGTGAGCCAGCCGAAAACTTTGGCGGGTTTTTTAGAAATTGGGCTAAGCAAAACTAACTTGTTATTTACTAAATCTGGATAGGCGGCAGCGGTAGCGGAAGCGATGATAGAGCCGAGCGAGTGGCCAATAAGTATGGGCTTTTCTAGATGATTATCTTTAATGTAATCTGCGATATATTTTGTGTAGGAGGCAGTGTCGTAGGCGTCTAGAGATTTACCGCCGGCGGGCGGGATGTCTGGCGCGTGAATGTCGTAATCTTTTGGTAGATAAGAGATAACTTCGGCAAGGCCGTCGTGGCTGCCACGGTAGCCGTGGATGAATAAAATACTCGGTTTTTTAGTTGTCATTTAATTCCTTTCTGGCACGCTCTAATTGTGGGTCGCGGCCCATATTGATATCGTCATAAGTCCTGATGATTTCGATGTCTGGAGTGATGCCTGTTTTATTGATACTGGTATCATTTGGTGTATACCAACTGGCGGTAGTAACCTTTAATTGTGCGCCATCGGCAAGCGGGATGAGTGTCTGAACGACGCCTTTGCCGTGAGTGGTTTCACCGATGATGGTGGCTTTATTGTAATCTTTAAGAGCTCCTGCGACAATTTCGGATGACGAGGCGGAGAAATTATTAACGAGTACGACTGTTGGCATGTCTTTTAAGACGGCTTCGCCACGGTTGGCCTTAGTGATTTTATTGGAGGAATTTTTGGATTTTTGAATGAGGACGGTGTCGCCATCGATCCAGAGAGAGGCGAGGTCTTTAGCGGCGTTGGTGTAGCCACCACCATTGTTGCGGAGATCTAGGATGACCTTTTTTACGCCTTTTTCTTCAAATTCTTTAGTAAAATCTTTGACAAGTTGGCCGGTGTCTTCATCAAAACGGAGGACGGTGATAATGGCGGTGTCGCCGTCGTAGGTGACGTAAGCGGAAACATTATTGATTTTTTCGCGGGTGAGATTAAAATCTAACTCTTTGCCATCGCGGACGACGGTGACTTTGACCTCGGTGCCAGCTTCGCCGCGGGCTTTGGCGGCGATTTTGTCGGTAGTAAGCTGCCAAACTTCTTCGTCGTTAATTTTGTAAATGATATCGCCTGCGAGGATACCAGCGCGGCCGGCAGGATTATCTGGTAGAGTGCGGATAACGCGAATATAGCCATCTCTTTCGCCCATTTCGATGCCGACACCATTGCCAACATCACCGTGAAGGGATTTTTCAAATTCCTCGGCCTCTTTGGCGGTCATATAAGTGGTATATTTATCGCCTAATGAATCCACTAGGCCGGCTTTAGCGCCGTCTAGAGCGGCAGTTTTATCGATGTCGCCATCGTAATAAGTAGAAAGAGTATTGTATAATGTGTCTAGGCTATTCCAATTGATCGAAGAGGTCTGTTTATGACTGCTACTAATAAAAGGCAAGATGGTATTGGTGATATTATCCCAGTTTGGCGCAATAAGCAGGCCGACAAAGAAGCCAACTAGTAACGTAGCAAAACTCGCGATAATAGTGCTCGATAAATTAACCTTTTTATCTTTAAGATTGTACTTCATTATTCTATTGTACCACTAATGGTAGTGCTTAGTCAAAGTGGATGAAGAACCATTTGTAAGAGCCGTCGTATGGATGCTGACCGGCATCGTAAGGGGAGACATTGTTACGCATGCCAAAATCGCCCATGCGATTAGGAGTGGCGCTATACCAGTTGTTATATTCGGAGATATTGATGCTGTCGCTAGAATTGACGCCTTCCACCCACATGACGTGGCCGTAGACGCCATCTTGACTGACAGCGATGGAATGGAGGGATGGCTCGTGGTCTACGCGGAAACCACTGGCGCGGGCCGAATCTGCCCAATCATAAGCATTGCCCCAGCTAAGAATGCTGTATCCCCAGCGTTCTTGGAATTTGTAGCCGGCATAACTAGTACATTGACAGACATAGCCACCGACGGTACTGAAGGATAAGTTGGCGCCTGGGCATTGGCTAGCCCATGGATAGGAATTAATGCCGCCGGCAACGACTACGCCGCTGCTGTGATATTTGGCGATTTCGTTGGCGATTTCGGCTTCTTTGATTTTGCGGGCCTCTTCGGCTTCAGATGCGTAAGCTTCGGCGTTACCTTTATATTTATTAACTAATTCGGTCTGTTGGTTTTTCTTGGTGGCGATGGCGGATTGCTGAAGTTTCTGGTCGGTGATGATTCCTTCAATTTCAGTCTTTTGGGCTTCGAGCTGCTCCTTTAAAGCCTTGACGGCTTGCGCGGAAAGATTGATTTGAGTCTTGACGGTGTCTACGCGGGACTGTTTTTCGGCGTAATCACTGATGGAGCTGGAGCCAGCAAGAATCATAATTGCCTCTGGCTGGCCTTCAAAGTGAGCCTCCACGAGCATATTAGCAAGAGCGGCTTGCTGATCTTTTAATTTTTTGGTATTTTCAGCAATTAGGACTTTGAGATCTTCGGAGCGGGCTTCGTTAGCCTTGATGCGGGCCTGCAAGGCGGAGATCTCGTCGTTTAATCTAGCGACTTCACCTTCTAGCGTCTTGGCGGCGTTAGTGGCGTTAGTGGCTTTCTCCATAGCTTCTTTTTCGGCCTTTTCGGCGGCGATACATTTCTCAGAAACGCAGTTATCTGTAGCATCTACTTCGGAGGTGATGAGCGCAATAGAAGTAATAGATAATACGCTGGCGGTAATAAGAGATAGTAAAGTTTTTGTTTTCGCAGTACTCATAAGTACATTATAATATGCTTATGGTTATAATGTCAAGGCTATTTGAGATATTTGCGGACGGCGAGGCGAGCGGAAATGCGATTAATAAGCCAGCCGAGTAATATCATACTGGCAACGACGATGATGACCCATTGGGAATTGATGATGCCGGCGACATTGTCGATATGGATGCCGTAGCCAGAGAGACGAGGGGAAAGTAGATGGAAACCAATGAGGCCAATGACACTAGCAATAATACCAGCAATGATGCCGCAGATTTCTGCCTCGACGAGGAAGGGGCCGCGGATGAAACTATTACTAGCACCGATAAGTTTTTCCATATAAATCTCTTCACGGCGAGAGAAAATAGCCATGCGGATAGTATTAAAGATAACGAGGATGGACACAACAAGGAAGATGCCACTAAGAATGAGACCGCCATTTCTAGCGACGTTGGCCCAAGAAGAAATGGTAGAAATTTGGGTGCTATTTACGTCGTAGGTAGGCATCTTGGATGGATCGATGGTTTCAGTAAAATGCTTATCGTTATCTACTGTATATTTGATACTGTCTAGATTATTAGAATCTTTGACTTTGATGCGCATGGTGGCCTGCATTGATTCAATCATGATGCGCTTCATTTCTTCGTCTTTAAGGGTATTTAAAATCTCCTCATCTTTGGACTCGTTTAAGAATCTGTTGTATTCTGTTTCAGAATTGGCAACTTCGACGTTAGTGACATTAGTATCTTGCTCCATGATATTCTTCATGATATTTAATTCTTCGTCTGAGGTGGTAGGCTTGAAGTAGACGGTAATATCAATCTTTTGACGCATATAGTCAGCGGTAGAGCTGAGGACGATGCTAGCGATGACGGTGGCAAAGAGGATGACCAGAGTAAAAGTGGTAACGATAGTAGCGGCTAGAGATAGCCAAATGTGGCGAAAGAAGCCACTTAAGCCGTATTTGATAATGCGACCATAATTTCTGAGCGGGTGATGATTGCTATTTTGAGCCATTACCTTTAAGCGGTGGCGAGTAGGCTCGCCGGTATATTTGCTTCGAGCGTGGCTAGTTTTCATTAGATTACTCTCCTTCCTGGGGTATTAAGAGGTTTCCGCGAGCGAGTGGCGGCTGGCCTAGCAATCTTAGCGGTAGGACGAGCAGCATTGCTTGCTGCTGGGCGGGTGGCGACTTGCGCTGGGCGAACTGGGCGAGAAAGGCTTTGGCCTGGTTTTCTAATAGGGCGGCCATTGTGGAAGCCACTCATGCCATCATTGTCACTATCTAATCTATAGATACCGTGTTGCTTTTGGTCGGAAACAATTTTGCCATCTTTTAAGGTGATAACACGTTTCATCAAGTGATTGACGATAGATTCGTCGTGAGTGGTGACGAGGACGGTAGTGCCGTAATCGTTGATTTTCTTGAGAAGGTCGATGATTTCTTGGCGAGTGAGGACGTCGAGGTTGCCGGTAGGCTCGTCAGCAATTAATACTTTTGGCTGACGGGCGATAGCGCGAGCAATAGAAACGCGCTGTTGCTCACCACCAGAGAGTTGATCTGGGAATTTGGAGCCTTTATCGGCAAGGCCGACAAGCTCCAAAACTTTGGGGACGGTTTTTTCGATTTCGTAATTACTCATGCCGGCAATCTCTAGGGCAAAAGCGACATTTTCAAAGACGGTGCGGGCAGGGAGTAGTTTATAATCTTGGAAGACGACGCCAATTCTACGGCGGTAATTAGGAATATCTTTTTTTCTAGTGTAATCTAAATCGATGCCACCGATGATGATTTTGCCAGAATCAGGAGCCTCTTCCTTGGTAATCATTTTAAGTAGGGTAGATTTGCCGGCGCCGGATTTGCCAACGAGGAAGACAAATTCATTGGGGGCAATATGTAGAGATACATCATCAAGAGCCGGACGCTTGTCGCCTGGGTATTGCTTTGTGACATGGTCAAGCAGTATCATAGCTTTATTTTAGCATAATCCATAAGCGAAAACAAGCAGAATCTTTTATTCTTGGGCCGCTCCGGGGCGCTTGCCCAAGTCTTAGGCCCTGCGAATAAAAATTCTGCTTGTTTAGCTGTCTAGATATGCTTCAATAAAAGGTTCGATTTTGCCATCTAGGACGGCGTCGGTGTCGGTTTCTTCGTGCTTGGTGCGGGTGTCTTTGACGAGTTTATAGGGCTGGAGAACGTAATTTCGGATTTGCTGGCCCCATTTGGCGGATTCGCCAGCGCGGAGTTTATCGATAGATTCGGCGTGTTGCTCGAGTTTCATCTGGAGGAGTTTGCCGCGCAAGATTTCCATAGCTTTTTCCTTATTCTGAAGCTGGGAGCGCTCATTTTGGATGGCGACGACGGTACCCGTCGGGATATGGGTGATGCGGACGGCGGAATTAGTAGTATTAACAGATTGGCCGCCGTGACCGCTAGAGTGATAGACGTCAATTCTGAGGTCTTTATCATCAATTTTGACTTCTTCGGTATTGTTAATAATAGGGAGTATTTCGACAAGGGTAAAAGAAGTCTGGCGGAGATTGTCGGCATTGAACGGAGAGAGGCGGACAAGGCGATGGACGCCATGCTCGGATTTAAGTGTGCCGTAGGCATTGGTGCCAGAAACTTCATAAACGGCGGTTTTGATGCCAGCTTCTTCGCCAGCGGTACGCTCGAGATTTTTCATAGTAAAATTATTTTTTTCGGCAAAGCGTAAATACATACGCTCGAGCATACCCGCCCAATCCATTGCTTCGGTGCCGCCGACGCCAGAGGTGATGCGGAGGATGGCATTGCCATTATCATATGGGCCAGTGAAGCGGAGAGATTTTTTAAGGGTACTTAACTGGTCTTCCATGGCGGAAAGTTGGCTTTCAATTTCTTCCTCTAAGTCTTTTTCGTTTAGAAAAATAATATCTTTTAAATCGTCTATTTGAGTTTTTAATAATTGCCAGTCGTGAACTTCGTCCTCTAGCCTAGCTAGCTCGGTGTTTTTGTTTTTGGCGTTTTCGGGATCTTTCCACAAGTCTGGATTTGCTACTTCTTTTTCTAACTCGGAAATCTTTTGTAACTTATCATCGATTTTTAATTTATCCCAAGAGGAATTAAAATCTTTCTCAATTTCTGCCAACTTTTTATCCATTGATTTCTCCATAGCCTTTTAGTTTATTATTGTAAGCCTTGCGAAGTTCCTCTATCGTGCCGACACATTCGAAAGGTTTCATTATACCATCGTAGCCGAGGAGGCCTTTGAAAGTCTCAGTTAAATCTGGATCTGGGAAAAGGTCGCGACCATTAAATAATTTTTGTTGCTCTTTGGCGGGAATGAATGGGCAGAAAAGTAGGTAGGAATTGGCGCATTTGGGGCATTTGCCGCACCAGGATAGTTCTTCGTTGATTTCGCCCTGTTTGTAGTTGGCAATATTGCAAGATGAGAATTTTTCGCCGAATTTGGCCCAGCATTTTTTAGCAAATTGCTCGGCAATTTCTAGCTCGGTGTAATCCCTGAGAGGCGATTTTACGGATAGGTTTTTGGAAATATATTTGTGGAGATAATCATTATATAATTTTTCGGCGGCAGGAGTCTTGGACCATTGATGATTAATCTCTAAATCGCCGAGTTTGGTGGCTGGCTCGATTCCCTCTTGGCCGATGCTGGTGATGACTTCGTTTTTATTATCCAAAATGGCTTGGATGAGGGCGAGAGTTTGGATGATGTAGGTGGCGGGAATATGGCCATTTAAGCCTTTCGCTTTTTTGAGATTTTTAATATCGATTTTTCTAGTGATGATAGTAGGCTTTTTGCCTAATTCATCTAAGACTTTGGGGTATTTTCCGGTAGTGCTGACATAAACAGGGGTGAAATCTTCATTTTTTTCAGATAGCAGCGTGGCAGTGAGTAGGCTATCTTTGCCGCCGCTTTCTAATACTATCTTGCCCTTGCCAGTATAATCTAGCGGTGGCTCGGCGGTGTAATCCCCTGCCTCCTTAAAAGTAGCGAGATTTTGGCGAGTAAGGTGGTTTTCATAGGCAAATTGAGAAAGGCCCTCTTGATAAACTGTGGTGAAAAAGGTGGCTTGGTTTTTGTCAATATTATCAATGAGGAAGATGTTTTGCGTGGGGTGGGATTTATAATAAGATGTGCCGATTAAAATGAAGGCCAGAAATAGAGCGCGGTCTAGAACTTGATGATTATAATCTCTCTCTGGTTTTTTGAAGTTTATTTCTTCGTGGTATTGGGTATTATCGGCGCCGAGATAATGAAAGTGGGCGGCGGCGTTGACATAGTCAAAATCATAATCGAGAAAAGTGAAAGTATCAGGGATGGCACTTGGGGTTAGCATTATTTTAGTTTCTTGATTAGTTTAGTGTATTTCTCGCCGCGGTCGCTGAAATTTTTGAACATATCAAAGCTGGCGTGGCCGGGGGACATTAGGACAATAACTTCTTCGCCATCGTCGGCGTAGCATTCGGCGAGGTCGTGGGCGGCATCTACGGCAGCTTCTAGCGTCTCGGCGCAGATATATTTAAGGGGATTTTGCTTTTCGGATAGGATTTCTTTGGTCTCGCCGATTAAAATGGCTTTTCTTAAGTTTGGTGCGGAGAAAATGCGGTCTCGAATTTCGCCTTCATCGGTGCCTTTGTTGATGCCGCCGGCGATGAGGATGGTGGGTTTGTCTTCAAAAGTTTTCAAAGCAACATCTAGGGCTGGGAGGGCGGAGGAATAATTATCATCATAATATTTAACGCCGTTTAATTCGCGGATAAATTCTATGCGGTGAGGCAAGCCTTTGAAATCTTGGAGGCCTTGTTTTAGCTTGGTGGTATTATTGCGAGATTTGAGGAAAGTATCTAAATCTTGGCTATAGAAACTGGAGACAGCGAAGATGGCAGCTTCGGCATTTTCGATATTGTGCTCACCTGGGAGGTTCAAGTTTTCTTTGATAAGTTTATAAAGTTTATTATTCTCTGCTGGGTAGGGGATGAGGGTACCAAGGGAAGTCTTGGCGATTTTGATGCTATCGGGATTATTTTTGTAGTAAATAGTGTAATCTTCTGCCGTTTGGTGTGCGGCAATATTGGCTTTTGCACTAACATAATCATCGTAATCATCATGGACATTGAGATGGTCTGGCTCAATTCTTAAGATTACGGAGATGTGAGGAGATTTTTCTAAGTCCCAAAGCTGAAAGCTGGACATTTCATAGACTATTACGTCATTTTCTTTAATCTTGTCTAGGACGCTGATGGCACTTTTGCCAATATTGCCGACAAGATGGACTTTTTCGTCAAAAGATTTAAG
>JAFWNO010000057.1 GCA_017510305.1 Candidatus Saccharimonadota bacterium
GTACTGCCATCTTGAGAGTAATTTAGAGATACTGGAGTACCAGCACTACCATGACTACTACTTACAGAAATATAATAGGCGAGAGGACTATTTGATACTGAAACAGAAACAGGAGCGGTGTCTGAGCCGGAGATGGTGGAGGGAGAGGTGGCGGAGGTATTACTGGACAAATTTTGACTATAATATGCCGCAAAAATTAGCAAAAACGAGCCTAAAAACGCAAAAGTGCGACAACGGGCTCGACTTAACTTATCTAATTTTTCAATACTTAGCATTGCGCCTCCTAAATAATTAGTAATAATTATCTCGTCGGCGTCGCTAAACAATCAGGCGCCACGAGAAGATTATCACACCTATTTTTCGGAACTAAACACCCTTACTAATCGAGTAAAGTTGCTAAGTAGCGCTCGTGACGCCAGTTTTGCTCTCGATTAGTAACCGTGACACTTTAGTTCCACAGGTATAATAAACAGTTCCGAATTTTTAAATAGGTGTGATAATAATTTTATTATACACGACCGATTTTCAAATTGCAAATAATTTCTATAATTCACCAGACGACACACAAAAGATGATGGAAAAAGGCCAGCCTTTTGGCTGGTCTTTTTGGTTTTTGGTGAGGTAGCTTTATTCTTCGGACGATTCGGCTTCGGTGCCCTCGTCAGAGGAATCGTCGGTGGTTTCCTCGATGGCAGATAGGAGAGAATCCTCAACGTTCTTCTTCTTTTTCTTCTTTGGAGCGTCCATCAGGACAATGTCTAAATCGTAGCCGGTCAATTTGGAAGCAAGGCGGACATTTTGGCCCTGACGGCCGATGGCGATGGACTGCTGCTCTTCGGTGACGTAGACTTTGGCCTTTTTGCCGTCAATTTCTACTTTGACAATTTCGGCTGGACTTAGAGCCTCGCGGATGTATTCAGAGATGTTATCGCTCCAGTTGATAATGTCAATCTTTTCCCTATCGCCGATTTCGTTCATGACAGCTTGGACGCGGACGCCACGGCCGCCAACAAAGGTACCAACTGGATCTACGCCCGGTACGGTGCTGGTGACGGCAATCTTGGTGCGGCGACCAGCCTCGCGGGCGATGGCTTTAATCTCGACGGTGCCGTTTTCGATTTCTGGGACTTCCTGGCGGAAGAGGTACTCAATAAACTCGGCATTGCCACGAGAGAGCACGAGCTGTGCGCCACGGTCATCTCTCTCGATGCCTTTGATGTAAACTTTGATACGCTCACCAACGGTGTAATACTCACCATCGATTTGCTCGGACTTTGGCATGATACCAGAAGCTTTACCAAGGTCGATGCGGACGATACGTGGCTCGACACGAGCAATGACACCATTTACGACGGTGCCGACTTTATCTTCAAATTCAGAGAGGACAGCGTCGCGCTCGGCCTCGCGGAGACGCTGAATCACGACTTGCTTGGCAGTCTGGCTGGCGACGCGACCAAAACTCTCTACCTTGCGCTTTTCCTCGACAATTTCGCCGATTGCTTTGCCATCGGCCTCGGCCTCGGGGATCTCGGTGGCAGGATTGTAAGCCAAGCCATCTTCTACTACTTCCCTAGCGATAAAGACATCAGCCTCGCCAGTCTTGGTATTTAAAATGGCGCGGACATTCATATCCTTTTCGCCGGACTCTTTGCGCCAAGCAGCGGCAATAGCGGTTTCGATTACTTCTAGAACGACTTCCTCGGGAAGGCCTTTTTCTTCGGCAATCAGGGAAATCATCGCACTCATCTGCTTGAGATCTAATTCATCCATTATAACTCCTTTCGTTAAAAAGACTGTCCGTATTACAGGCCAGTCACTATCAGTATAGTTATATTATATCAAATTTATTATAACTATACAAGTACAATTGATAGTATTCCGAGCGGGGGTCCTGTCTCTCGTTTTCCTTCCCAAAATCTATCCTCGTTTCACTGCGGAATATTTTGGGAACCCTCCCACGAGAGCCACCCTCCTCGCTACTTATACATCCTATCTTTAACTAATTTACTATAGGCGTGGACGGCGTGGCGGAAATTTTCTAGCTCGGCGCCTTTTAGTTTGATATATTTGCCGCCGAGAGGCTTCTTAAATACACCAGAGGGGCTGACTTCGTAGCGAACGGTTAGCTCTTTAGGACTCCCCTGTTCATCTAGCCAACTTTCGTGCCAGAGCCAGATATTCTTTTTGTGCTGGAAAAATTCCCTGCGGTGACCCTTTGGGATAGGACCAAAAAGCGTGCTGCCAAGCTTGGACTCGGCATTAATAAGATCATCTCTAGTTACTTGAGGTAATTGCTGCGACATTGCTCGATCTCCTCAGAAACTTGGCTTAATTCTTCATAAATTGATAAAGATTCGGCCGTATCAAAAACATAAGCTTCACGAGGCGCGAAGGATGGGCTGGGGGAGTTGAAATAAAGTTTGGACATTTTTAGTTGTTTCCTCCGTAATTTTCTCTAGGGGAATATTTAATTTAGATGCTAAATATTCAGCTATAGTTTTGATATAGGCTGACTCATTTATTTTACCACGAAATGGGGATGGTGTCAAGTAGGGAGCGTCGGTTTCAAGGAGCATACGCTCTAGGGGAGGGAGCGGAATATCGGCAAAAGTGGCGAGGCCGTTGACGCCGATATAGAAGCCGTGGTCTAGGGATTTTGCTAGATTGTCCTTATTGTCAGAGAAAGAGTGGACGATGGCACGGGTGACGTGCTGATTTTCAATGATTGGGAAGAAATCGTCAAAAGCCTCGCGGATATGGAAAATCATTGGGAGATTGTGCTTTTTAGAAAGAGCGATCATCTCTTCAAATAGCTTGATTTGAGCTTCCCTATCGTATGGTTTATAGTGATAGTCTAGACCCACCTCGCCAATAGCAACTAATTTTTCCGAGCGGGGGTCCTGTCTCGCGTTATCCTTCCCAAAATCTATCCTCGTTTCACTGCGGAATATTTTGGGAACCCTCCCACGCGAGCCACCCTCCTCGTGCTCGGAAGAGAAAGTTGCTGCTTTGCTAATCTCGGCCGAGCCTCCGCCACAGCCCGATAATCCGAAATTTGCAAGTTTTGCAGGCCTGTTTGCTCCATTCTCTGTTTCTGATGGATGAATGCCATAAGACCAAAAGATATTTTCGTGGGAGTTGGCGAAGTTGCGGGCGGCGAGGGAGTCTTCGTGCGAGGTGCCGATGACGATTATTTGCCGGACATTATTTTGATTCGCCCGGGCGATAATTTCTTCTGGAGTAGAACTAAAATCATTAGTATCATGGATGTGGCAATGGCTATCTATTAAATAATTAGTTGGCACGAGCTTCACGCTTTCTCTTGATGGGGTCAAGTTGGCGCTTTCTGAGGCGGAGATTTTGCGGGGTAACTTCTAGAAGCTCGTCATCCAGAAGGAAATCCAGACACTGCTCAAGAGAGAGCTGAGTATATGGGGTAAGCTGAATAGCGCCATCAGAGGCGTGAGTACGCATATTGGTAAGCTGCTTTTCCTTGCAGACATTAATATCGAGATCATCCTTTTTATTGGAGAGGCCGACAATCATACCCTGATAGACCTCGGCGCCGGGCGGGATATAAAGAATACCGCGAGCCTGAGCCGCATCAAGGGCATAGGCGGTAGAAACGCCAGATTCAAAGGATATAAGTGCGCCATTTCGCTCGGGCTTGTATTTAGAATCAGCTGGCTGGTAGCCATTAGGGATAGAGGACATAATTACGGTGCCGCGAGTGGCAGTGAGAAGATTATTACGGAGGCCGATGAGGGCGGCGGTGGTAATTTTATAGGTGAAACGGGTGGCGCCAGTGGGGAGCATCTCTTGGGAGATTAATTCGGCCTTTCTGATGCCAAGTTCCTGAGAAACGGCACCGACAAATTCAGAATCTACCTCGATGGTAAGATTTTCGACTGGCTCGTGTTTGACACCATCAATTTCTTTATAGACTACCTCTGGGCGGCCGGCTTCTAATTCGTAGCCTTCCCTGCGCATTGTTTCTATCAAAACAGAGAGGTGAAGCTCACCACGGCCGGAAACTTTGTAGCCAAGGCCGTCTGGAGTGATTTTTAGGGCAATATTAGTCTCTAGCTCTTTTTCTAAGCGCTCGGCGATTTGGCGGGAAGTGGTGAATTCGCCCTCTTTACCTTTTAGAGGTGAGGTATTTGGGCCGATGTAAATGCTAAGTGTGGGCGGTTCCAGCTCGATAGTAGGGAGAGCCTCGGGATTATCGCCGGTAGCAATGGTGTCGCCGATGTTTGCATCGGCTACACCGGTGATGGCAACGATGTCGCCAGCGATGGCTTCTTCGGCTTCCTCTTTACTGAGGCCTTTATAGATGAAGATTTTGTCAATTTTGGCAGATTTGTTAGCTGGCAAAA
>JAFWNO010000058.1 GCA_017510305.1 Candidatus Saccharimonadota bacterium
CTTACGCAGGCCATTTAATTCTTCTAGTTCCTCGGCCAGCCTCGCCACTTTTACTTTAGATTTCTCGTTTAAAAGGTTAAAAGCTAAATCTGCCGACTTCATCCGCCCAGCTGCATTTATCCTCGGCCCTATCTGAAACCCTATCGCCTCTGAATTTATCTGCTTCACCCCTGCCCTGCGCATCAGCTCCTTAAGACCCAATCTCCGCGTCTTCTCTATCACCTTCATCCCATAGTAGCATAATGCCCGATTCGCCCCTGTTAAAATCATCGAGTCACATACCGTCCCAATCAGCACCATATCAAGCAGCCACTTTTCCTGCCCCTCTGGTATCACTCCTTTCAACATCATCTCATATGCCACCATAAATGCCACCCCCACCCCCGCCAAATTCTTCAGGCTCTCTGGCGCTTCCACATCCCGCCGATGCGGATTCACCACCGCCGCCGCCTTCGGCAATTCCCCTAAAACTTCGTGGTGGTCCGTCACCACCACATCCACACCCACATCATTCAGTTTATTAATAATCTCACCATTTCCGCTCCCACAGTCTACCGTCACTACCAAATCCGCCCCCGCCTCTTTCGCGCACGTTACCAGCCTCTCGCTCATCCCATACCCATCTTTAAATCTATCTGGTAGCATCACTTCTACACCTCTTACCCCCGCCATTAAAAGCGCATCTCTCATCACCGTACTCGCCGTCACGCCGTCCGCATCATAATCCCCATAAATTATTACTTTTTCGCCCGTCTTCGCCGCCTGAATTATCCGCTCTGCCGCCTTTTCTACATCTGGCAGTTTCTCAAAATCCCCATATTTCGGACATAAAAAATCCTCACCAAACCCCCTTTGCGCCATAATCTTTGCTAGCAAACTCATATCTCCTCCCAATAAACTACCACCCCCCCATCCTCAAAATTTCCTACATTACCTTCTTGGACTTGCCACCAGACGACATCTGCTGCGATTTTATCACCATACTCTGTAATTCCTTCAAAATCGGGAATTGCTTGTTTGTCTGGTAAATATTCATATTACCCTTTTTGGTCATAATCAAGAATTTCCCTTTTTCTAGGCGCTTCAATTCGCGCTGAATATTACCAGGGTCCTCCTTAATCAATTTCGCCAAAGCTCTCGTATGTGTTTTAAAATCTGGATATTTCGCAAACACCACCAATATCTTTCGCCGCACCCGCGACGTCACGAATACATCTAGCATTCTACCTCTCCTTACTCTTGTTTATTCTATTATACCAAACCAAAGTAAATAATACAACAACTTTTAGGCCACACCGCGCATTTCTTCACATTTTTTCGTCTTTAAGTATGCCACCCCAGCCAAATTAAGTGGCAGCATAAACGTCCCCAAAAGCTCCACTACCGCCCCCTTAAACCCTCTCTTAAAAGCATATACTCCATTCCCCTTCACCGGCCTCACCCCATAAAAATTATAATTAGAAAAGCCATTTTTCGCCGCATATTGTATCATCTGCCACTGTATTAAATGTGGCCCCCCGTATTTTTTATACTTCCTGTCTGAGCCGGAATAAAGATATACCACCTCCGGCCCATATAACACAAACATCCCCCCCGAAGTCACCACTTTCTCCCCTGTTTCTGGGTCTTTCATTTCGCTAACTAGAAACTTCACTTTGTCGCCAAATGCCTTATACATCTCCTGAAAATAGCTCACCTCCGGCGGGCGAAATCCGTGGTATTCCCCTGCTTCCGCCGCCAATTCCTTTAAAACTGGCAATTCATCATACGACAGTCCTCGAATTTTCACTCCGTATCTATCTTTTGCGTAGCGAATAGAAAGTTTATGCCCTTTCCGAAAATCTTTATATATTTTATCTAAATCCGCATCAGAAACCGGCAATTTATACACCCACTTCGCCTGCTGATATTCCCCCAAATACTTATAACCCATCTTCACCAAACCATCTCGCACCTCTATATTATCCTCACCGCCAGCTACCACCTCCGCATCAATATCCCGCTCTCTTGAGATAATATTCGGGCTAATCTGTAAAATCATCCCGCCCTTACTCTTCAAAAACTTCTTCGCTCCTTCAGTCCAAAACTTTACTACTCCAGTATTATCATAGTCAATCAGTGGCCCGCCCGGACAGTTAAAAATCTTCCACTTTCCTATCTTTTGCATCGCCACGCATAGCCCCGCTGCCACCAATTTCCCATCATCTCTCACACCCAATAAATACACCTCTCTCCCCTTTGTTACATATCTATCATACATCTCCGCACTCTGCAAAAAATTCGCCTGGCCAAACCTCGATTCCCCCCTTCCAGCCTTCTCTGCAAACTTCCCAAATTCCCCTCTCTTAATCTCCACAAATTCCATATCCCCATTATACCACACTTAATTTAATAATTATATCACTAAATTATTAATCATGTTACAATTTTATTAAAAACTTGACACCATTAATAATCTTTGTTACAATTATTAGTAAGGAGATTAAATTATTATGATATATGTATCGGCAGCATTAACCAAAACTGGTCAGGCCACCATCCCTAAAGTCGTCAGGGATATTCTTGGTATCGATCCAAAGCACGACACTAAAGTATTCTTCCGCGAAGAAAAAAATGGCACAATTACTATAACAAAAGAGCCTTCCGAGGAGGATTTTTGGAGAGAATTAGATAGCCTAAAAAGCCCCGAATCTCTCGCCCGCGAGAAAGAAATCCGTGAAAAATATAGAAACTTATCTATGCGTGAAAGACAAGAGCTCTGGGAGCAATCTCCAGAAGGCAAAGCCTACTTAAAAAAGGAGTTTGTAGAAAAATATGGAAACTGATTCTCTAGACACTAGTCTCATTGTCAGAGTTTTAACTCGCGATGATTATAAAAAAAGTAAGCAAACTCTCGATTTTCTACAAACATCATCCGCCAAACATCAAATATTTGACTTAGTCATTTCTGAAACTGTTTATGTCTTGACTACTCAATATGGCAAAACGCGCCAAGAAGCTATAGACCTTCTTAGTTTCTTTCTCACTCGTTTTTCAGATTCCTTTATTTACAATCAAACTCTCACCTCCCTCGTTTTCCCTATGTATCTCTCCCATCCTAAACTATCCTTCAACGATTGTATGCTCTCTTGCTACGCAGAATTGCATCACGCCGAGCCACTCTTCACCTTCGACAAAAAGCTCGCCAAACAAGCCAGCAACGCCAAGATCCTCGCCTAATATACAGCCAGCATCAAAAAGCCCCGCTTAAAGCGAGGCTAAAACTTACTCCTCCATTTCCATATGGTTCAACGAGAGCACTCACCATTGCGACATCTTTGCCAGATCAATGTGAAAATTCTTCCACAATATCTCCCCTAACCTGACAGCCGACTCATCTCCAAGCCTATACTTCTCGAACAAAAAACTCGCTTTTAAGCAATCCCGAACAACACCCTCTCTCCCATCATGATATAATTGTGCGACTGAGTATTCCACCAAATCGAAAGCACCATGCCTCAAACCTATCATCAAGAAGTCCTTAGCAAACTCATAATTAATTGAGGAATCAATACAAATCGGAGTCATGCCTTTACTGTCCGTATCTAGTATAGCCTTATTGCCTACATATTCCAACCAGAAATCTTCTTCTAGCCGTTCAACTAATTCCTTCTCTGTAAAAATTTGCTTGTGTCTTCCAATATCAAACCTTTCCTTCGCCTGAATGACGTATCTACCTAAACGAGTAAATATTCTACCAGCCTTCTTCATTTCCTGTAAAGAATAGCCAAGCATCAGGCAAAACTCTCCACTATCAAGATTTATTCCGGCTTCAGAATCTCCAAAAAATACTTTGTTGATTTCGCTCCAGATCTCATAATAATAACCCCGTTTTGCCAATACTTTCTGCGTTGTAATCGCTACTAAGGAGTTCTTTTTACGTAATGCATCCTCAAATAATTGCATTGCACTCCCCATAGACATGCTCTCTACCATTTCTTTCGCCGTCAAATTCTCTAACATAATTTTGCCTCCTTTCATCCTCTCAACATTGGCTAATGTTAGATACCATTTACAAGTTACGAGTAGTAAGTTTATTAAGTTACAAAAAACCGGATTTCTTTCCTCCGACTTACCACCAATTATATCACAATATTCATATTTTATCAAGTATAAATTTTATCCCTGTTGCACTATGCTATAATAGATATATGTATTACGAGGTGATACCGTTAAAACTCTTCCGCCAGGACGCTGGCGTTCTTACCTATGCCTCAGATTTAGATTTACAGCCCGGCCAGCTTGTCCATATCCCGCTCGGCAGATTCACCACTACTGGCATCATCGATAAAAAGGTAAAGAAGCCTGCCATCAAGACCAAAGAAATTAAAGATGTCATCCACCAAACTCCCCTCCCGCCCCACCTATTAAAATCCATCCACTGGCTCAGCGAATATTACCTCACTCCTCTCCCCACCATCGCCCAAATGGTCCTCCCAAAAGGCCTCGATAAAAACCGCCGCAGATTCCCAGAGCAGCCCGAGCCACCTGCTAAATTGCCCATTATCCCCCTTAACCCTGCCCAAAAACAGGCTCTAAAAGGCCTTGGGAGGTGCCAAACACCCACGAAACTACTCCATGGCGTTACTGGTAGTGGCAAGACTAATATCTACCTAAAAATGGCCTCAGAAGCCCTAGAACGGCAAAAATCTGCTATCCTACTCGTGCCAGAAATCGCCCTTACCTCCCAGCTCGTTCAAGTTTTTGAGGATACTTTTGGCGGCCACATCACCCTCATCCACTCCAATCAGACCGAATCCACCCGCCACCAAATCTGGGAAAATCTGCTTCTCTCGCGCCGCCCGCAAATCATTATCGGCCCCCGCTCTGCCCTCTTCGCCCCTATTCATAATCTCGGCCTAATTATTATCGATGAGGCTCACGAGTCCGCCTACTACCAAGAGAACACCCCTAAATATTCCGCCATCCGCCTCGCCAGTTTCATCGCTAGCACGCTCAAAATCCCCTGCGTTCAGGGCACGGCCACCCCATTAATTGCCGACTATCACCTCGCCAAACAACATAAATCTGTCATTACTCTAGACCAAAAAGCCAAGCAGACCGCAGTAAAGCCTGACATCAAAATCATCGATTTTAAATCCAAAGAACTATTTTCGAAAAATCGCTATTTCAGCACCCCTCTCTTAAATGCCATTAAAAACAATCTCACCCACCACCGCCAGACTCTTATCTTCCACAATCGCCGCGGCTCTGCTCCCCTCACTATTTGCGAAAATTGCGGCTGGCAAGCCCTCTGCCCCAATTGTTTCCTGCCCCTCACCCTCCATACCGATAGCTATCAATTAATCTGCCACACCTGCGGCCATCAAAGCAAAATCCCTCACTCTTGCCCAGAATGTAAAGGCCTAAACATCATCCATAAAGGCTTTGGCACTAAACTTTTAGAGTCGGAGCTATCTAGCCTTTTTCCCGATGCTAAAATCGCCCGCTTTGATGCCGACAATACCAAAGCCACCAGTCTAAACGCCAAATATGATGATGTTAAATCCGGCAAAATCGATATTATCATCGGCACTCAGACCATCGCCAAAGGCCTAGATCTACCCAATCTCGCCACCGTCGGAGTTGTCCAAGCCGATGCCGGCCTTTCCCTGCCGGATTACTCCGCCGAAGAGCGCACTTTCCACTTGCTCACTCAAGTCCTCGGCCGAGTTGGCCGCGGCCACATCAAAGAGGCTAATGCCTTCATCCAGACTTACCAGCCAGATCATCCTGCCATCACTTCCGCCATCTCTGCTGATTACCAAAAATTTTATAATTACTTAATTAAAAAACGCCAAAAATCTCATCTCCCCCCCTTCCGCTATCTCGCCAAAATTTCCATCACCTATAAAACCGAAAAGACTACTATTTCCCGTATCCGCGAAGCCGAAAAACTCCTCCGCACCACTAACCCATCCACCGCCACCAGTCCCAGCCTAGAAATTTCCGCCCCCACTCCCGCCTTCCACGAGCACACTACCGCTGGCTACACCTGGCAAATTATCGTCAAATCTCCTTCCCGCACCAAACTTCTCAGTGCGCTCAAATTCCTGCCCAAAAATTCTAATACGCGTGTTCAACTAGACCCACCATCCTTGCTCTAACTTCAGGTGTCATCCGCCCCTGTCGTTGCTTTGTCTCTCTCAATCCTAAAATCTCACAAACTCGCACCATTACCCTCGCAAAATCATCTACCACCGCTACATTTGGCCCGTATATCTTTTTCAAAATCGGCGCCAAATCCGCAAAGCCAGTGGAATATAATAGTATCGTTCCTACATTTATCCTAGCATATATGCCAAGCGATTTGCGCAGCGACATCTCCGTCATTTCGCCATCATCTACCTTCCTAATCCAATCCGAGCAATTTGGCGTCACGATCGTCAATTCCGACATTTTCTTTAATTCCCTCTCATAACTAATCGACTCCGCCACCACCCCAGTTGCTAACGTCATCACCGCTCCCGCGTTCCACCTATCAGCCACATAATCACTCAGATTCATCTCAAACCCCACAAAATGCTGATTCGGATATTTCCATCTCAAATAAGGCAGCGCCGCCACCGTCACCGCGAAACTCGCCAGCACTATTACATCCACCTCACCAATATATGGCTTAAGTGCATTATCAGTCATCACACAAATATCCGTCCGCCCCTTTTCACTATATGGCGCATTTCGCCAATCAATCACCCTTGTCACCTCTACCACCGGCACCTTTTCCTCCAGATAATCCGCAAACATTTCCCCGCCCCACCCGCTATCAAACACTACTACTTTTAGCATTTACTTTCTTCCTTTTTAATCTATTCCCTTCAGCATACCATACCAGAAGCCAGAAATTCTGCTCGTTCTCTTTTTTGTGCACGCACACTTCGCATAGGGCAGCCAAAATGGCCAAAATATGCTATAATAAAGATAATGAAAAAGATTATCACCACTCCAGATCCTCGCCTCCGCGAGAAATCCAAAAAGGTAAATCATATCACCGACGAAACCAAAAAAATCATCAAAGATATGGTAGACCTTTCTCTTGATTGGGAAAAAGAACATCCGCACGAGCTTTCCGCCGCTATGGCCGCCCCCCAGATGGGCGTCAATCAGCGCATCATCATTATCCGCGACAATCTCGACGATAAAAACGACCAATCTTTCACCGCCCTTATAGACCCAGAAGTCATCAAGACAGACGGCAAGATTATCGAAGATTATGAAGGTTGCCTCTCCGTTCCAGATGGCATCTATGGCCTAGTTCCCCGCCCTGAAAAAGCCCGCATCAAGGCCAAATTAGTAGACGGCAGCGAAGTCCGCATCAAAACTAAAGGCCAGCTCACCCGTACTCTTCTCCACGAAATCGACCACCTCGACGGCATCCTCTTTATCGACCACATCAAAGATAAAAAAGATGCTTTCTTCCACCTCCGTGAAGACAACGGCGAGCTAGAACCCCTAGATTACGATACTAAAATTAAAAATAACAAAGAACTATTTCCCGATGAAGACTAAAGATATCATCTTTCTCGGCAATGGCCCGCTCGCAAGTGCCACGCTTGACGTATTGAGTAAAAATTTTAATATCCTTGTTCACGCGCGCACTCAGGATGATTTAGAAGCTGTTAAAAAAGTTAAATCCGAGCACCCCGACGCTCCAGCCGTCCTTGCCAGCTTTGGCGTAATCATCAAAAAAGACCTCCTAGGCCTCTTTGAAAGCACCGGTGGCATTATCAATATCCACCCCTCGCTTCTCCCTAAATATCGCGGCCCCAGCCCCATCGAATCTGCCATCTTAAACGGCGACAAAAATTTTGGCGTTAGCATTATGAAACTCGCCCAAAAAATGGATGCCGGCCCAATTTACTATCAAGCTTCCCTAAACGGCGAGCACCTCACCAAAGCAGAACTATATACTCAGCTCGCCCATCTCGGCGCCGATTGGCTCGTAAATAATTTATTCAATCTCCCAACGCCAGCCAGCCAAAATGACGACGATGCCACCTACTGCGAAAAATTAGACCGTACCATGTCCCCACTAGACCCTAAAAAGCCGGCTACTCGCCTTCTTAACGAAATCAAGGCTTTCGCCGGCTGGCCCAAAAGCACCTATACTTTTTACAACAAAGAATGCATCATCCACTCTGCCCATATCTCCGACACCGCCGAAATCCCTCTCAATATTAAATGCTCCGATGGTAAATACCTCATCATCGACGAGCTCCAGCCCGCCGGCAAAAAACGCATGGATGCCAAATCTTTCCTTAATGGGTATGCAAGATAATTAAACCGCCGCTCTTTCTAAAATCTCATCCCTGCGCAACATAATCTCGCTAGTCAATTTCTCTAACTCATCCTTGGCAATTTCTTTATAATCAGGCCTCTCCTGCCTAATCCACTGCTGCACCGCAGCCGTATCGCCACTTTTCGCTAGCTCATCAAATTCTAATAACTTCGCATCACTCATCCCCTCGCTCATCCGATGCCCCACCCGCATCTCAAGCTCACTCTGAAGTGAGTCCAAAAAACCTTTTTTATCAGGCAGATCTAGAAGGCCCACCTTCTCTAAATAATCTTCATCAAACTGCATATACTTATATTATATCACAGTTTTCGTTTAACAAGCTCACGAGTAAAGAACTTTATTCTATCATCAACTTCCATCACAATTTTATGCTCGGTAGATAAAGCCAGCCCGCCAAGCTCTCCTTCCACTAGCTCCGGCACATCCATCTTCTCCTTCTGTACGCTATCTACCTTCACTTCACCAATCTGCTCCTTGCCACGCATCACTCGCCCCAGCATCCCTACAGCAACCTTCCCGCGCAGCATCTCGCCACCGGCAATAATCGACGTCCTCTCCGTTCTAAATACCCCCTTCACCTTCATTTCACCCATCTCCGTTTCCACCACTTCAGCATCCAGCAAATCTTCCATCGAAGCCTTTGCATTTTCCAAAAGTTCATAAATCACTCTGTAGCACCGAATCGCCACTCCATCTCTCTCTGCCATTTTTGCAATATTTGTCGGCACCGACACGTTAAATCCATAAATTACCGTATTATCCCCCGCGGCCATATAAACATCATTCTCCGTCACATCGCCTACGCCCGTCGCCACGATATTTAAGGTAATTTCACCTTTAGTATCAATCATCTTCAAGCTATCCACCACTGACGTCACCGAGCCTAGCACATCCCCTTTCACAATCACATTAAACACCTTGGAATTGTCCGCCGTATTCATCATCCGCAGAAGATCTGTCGAAGTTACATTTGCCGAGGCCGCCTCATCTGCCACTTCCTGCGCATTAAGAAGTGCTTGCTTTCTAGCTATCTTCTCGTTCTCTACCTCTACAAATTGGTCACCAAAATTCGGCAAATCCTTAAAGCCCGTAACCGTCACCGGTGTAGATGGCGTCGCCTTCCCCTTTGGCGAGCCTTTAAAGTCAAGCATCGTCCGTACTTTACCATAAGCCGAACCCGCCACTACAAATTCGCCCACCTTCAACTCACCCCCTGTCACCAAAAGATTCACCACCGAGCCTTTTCCCGTTTCCATATGGCTTTCAATCACTAGCCCCTCTGCCGGGATATCTATATCCGCCTTCAATTCCTCTAAGTCGGCCGTAAGAAGTATCATATCAAGCAATTTATCCAGATTATCGCCTCGCCTTGCCGAAATTGGCACCATCGTAATATCACCGCCCCACTCCTCTGCCTGCAAGCCATGCTGCGCTAAATCTGCCATCGTCCTTGCCACATCTGCACCCTCACGGTCTATCTTATTAATTGCTACGATAATCTTCGCATTTGCACTCTGTGCGAATTTAATTGCCTCCACCGTCTGCGGCTTTACACCATCATCCGCCGCCACCACAATCACCACGATATCCGTTAGCATCGCACCGTGCTGGCGAATCGCCGCAAAAGCCTCATGTCCAGGCGTGTCTAGGAAGGTAATCAACCTACCATCGTGCTCCAGTTGATAAGCTGAAATATGCTGCGTAATCCCCCCAGCTTCATCATCTACCGTCTTTTTATTGAGTAGTGTATCAAGCAAAGTCGTCTTGCCATGGTCTACATGCCCCATCACTGCCACCACCGGCGGCCTTAGCACTGCTTTCTCCGACAATTCCCTGCGATTTCTCGCCGTCTGCGTAGAGGTATTTTTCTTCTCTAATCTCACCCCCTCAATCCCCAGCTCTTCAATGATCAGCGATGCCGTATCAAAGTCTAGCCGCTGGTTAATCGTTGCCACAATCCCCTGCTTAAAAAGCTCCCCAATTAGTGAAGTCACCGAAAGCCCCAAAGAATTGGCCAATTCGTCCACTGTAATTGACCCAGCAATCTGTATTACTTTCTCTTGATCATCCATCAGAGCTCCTTTCTGCCTAGTCTAGGCACCTACTTACGCAAAAATATATAAACCTATCTTTATTTTATCACAATTTCTAAGATTTTCCAAGTTTCCTACCCATTAAAAACGGGGCAAATTTGCCCCGTAATCTCGAGCTTTAAGTAAAATCCCAAAACTCAGCCGCTATTCGTTTTTGGTCAAGTTTCTTTCTTAAAGTTTCAATGTAAATCATCATACTCGCATCATCCATTTCCGCGTCATCCGCATCACTGGTAATATATCTTGTTGTCACTACTAACATATCCCTAGCATACCCGATATATTCTTGGCTAGATGCCAACTTC
>JAFWNO010000012.1 GCA_017510305.1 Candidatus Saccharimonadota bacterium
ACCTTTGAAATTATTGGCGGTAACAACACCAATAATACCAGCAGTAGCCATAGGTGGTAAAAGTTCTGTAAGAGTATTAATACCATCACTTATAAAAAGTTGAGTAACATAAAACGGATGGTTACCCGATATTTCAAATACATCTTTTAATGTGGCGATGTGACGCCGAATTAGCATAAAATGCCTCCCTTTTTACTTATTATAGCATAAATACAATAAAAGGGAGGCAAAAAATTAGTAAGTTAAGCGGGCGCGGCCTTTGATGCGGCGACGCTTCAAAACTTTGCGGCCATTTACGGTCTTATTGCGCTTCATGAAGCCATGCTCAGCTTTGCGCTGACGCTTGTGTGGTTGATATGTACGCTTTGGCATAATTTAATCTTTCTTAATAGTTTATTATTTTACAAATTCTTGTTATAGTATAGCATAGATTTCCACTTTTTTCCAGTAGTTTTCCACATATTAAACAGATTAGTGAGTGGGGTTGTGGAAAACTTACATCTGTTTTGGTGAAAAAAATATTAGGTAATATACGGAGATTTTTGAGAAAACCTGTGGAAAAGTCTGGAGATGTCTGGTATAATTAAGAGAAGTTAAAGAGTAAGAGGAGGTCACAAAAATACTATGTTTGATGTGTGGAAAAATGTGATGGCTGAGATAGAGCAGAAAGTTTCACGTTCCACATTCGTGACATGGTTTGATGATGTTAGCTTGGTGGATGTGGCTGACGGAGTGGTAAAAATTGGCGCTCCGAATCCTTTTAAGCGTACAACACTAGAGAAAAAATATGGCAATATTATAGAGGATGCATTAAGGAATAATAATATTGAATTTACTGAAGTAAGATACGTATCTAAGCCATCATCTACGATTAAAAAGCGCGGGAGAGAGGTGGTAGATGAAGCGCCGAGGCGAATGGACAGGGTGGAAAAATTAGTTAGCATAGAAAAACCCATAAAAGAAAATCATAGTGATAGAACAGGGCTTAATAATAAGTATACTTTAGATAGTTTTGTGACGGGAACTAATAATGATCTGGCGGTGAGTGTAGCAAAATCCGTCATTTCAAGCCCTGGGACAACAAAGTTTAATCCATTTTTCCTATACGGTGGGCCTGGGCTGGGCAAAACACACCTAGTACAGGCGATTGGTAATGAAATTTTAAGAGATAATCCAAGAGCAAAAATATTATATATCCCAATAAATAGATTTTATCAAGATTTTATATCGACAATTCAAAAGAGTAAGGATATGGAAAGTTTTCGCCAGAAATATCTAAAACTTGACGTGTTAATCATAGATGATTTTCAATTGATTGTGGGTAAAGAGAAATCTCAGGAAGAATTCTTTGATATCTTTAATGAACTATATCAAAAGGAGCGACAACTAATCGTAACTAGCGATAGATTACCAAGCGAATTAAAGACGGTGGATGAGAGGCTGGCTTCGAGGCTGACTTGGGCGGGGCCAGTGGATATTCAGATGCCGAGCTTTGAAGATAGGTGTGCAATTTTGAAGTCTAAGGCAGAGTTTATGGGGGCAGATATAGAGGATGAAGCAATTGAATATCTGGCAGATAATGTAAAGACAAATATTCGCGATTTAGAGGGAGAGTTGAATCGGCTCTTAGCAGTAGCTGAACTTCGCGGAGTAACACCACTGGAATTAATCGGTAATAATGGGTATACACAGTCTAGTACGAATAGGCAAAAAAGGACAATTACGGCGAAGCAAGTAGTGAGCACGGTGGCAAGTTTTTATGATTTATCAGTGGAAGAGATGTGCGGAAAGAGTAGGGTGGCACACATAAAGAACGCTAGACAGGTAGCGATGTATCTATTATCGGAAGAATTATCAATGAGTACGACAAAGATTGCCTTAGAGGTAGGGGTGAAAGACCACACTACAGTGATGCATGGAATAAAAAAGATTCGTGAAGATTTAAAGAGTAATTTTGGTTTACACAGCCAAATTGCAGAGATAAAGGAGAAACTATATGAATAGTTTTCCACAAGGCCTGTTCAAAAGTTTGTGTATTTCCTGCGAACAACTATGTGTAAAACAATCCACAGTTTTGAAAAATCTTGCGGAATATGTTTTAAATACGTGGAAAAGTCGGGGTTGTGGGAAAGTTGTGCACGAGTTTTACTATGAGATTTACACAGAAAAAATAGGATATTTTTCCCTGTTGGGAGGTAAGTTTTACACATTTTCCACATAGCCTATAACAACTACTACTAATATATTAAAAGAAAGGAGTTATTATGGAAATAGAAGTAGAGCAAAGTAAATTAGCGAAAGCTTTAAATGTAGTAAGTAGAGTAGCAGCGGGAGCTAGAGCGACCTTACCAATACTTAATAATGTCTTAATTAGAGTGGATGGTAAAAAGGTGACTCTGACAACGACCAATTTAGATATGGCAGTAGTAGACTATTTACCGACGACTAATTCTAAAGATGGTGTAATTACGGTGCCAGCTAGGCTTTTAGCGGAATTTGTAAGTAATCTACCAAAAGGCGAAATAGTAAAATTAGTAAGTAAAGACAATAAAATAACAATTTCGGCTAAAAATTATTCTTCAACAATTAATGGGGCTTCAGCAGACGATTTTCCGGAGTTGCCAGATATAGACGAGAAGAAAGCGGTGATTTATAAAGTATCCGTGGATGAATTTAAGGCGGGTATATCTGAGGTAATATTGGCGGCAAGCAATGATACGACTAGGCCAGCACTGACTGGGGTATTCTTTAATACTTATAAGGGTGATTTATATATCGCAGCAACAGATGGGTATAGATTGGCAGAAAAGAAATTTATAAACGGCGTAAAAAGTGAGGTGGCGGCGATTGTGCCAGCGATTTCCTTGCAAGAAGTGCTACGTTCAATTTCTGAAGATATGGATGAAATAGAGATATTGTTTGATGAGGCGCAAGTGGTATTTAGGCTGGGCGAAATAGAGATTACTTCTAAATTGATAGATATGAGTTACCCAGATTATCGGCAACTAATTCCAAAAGATGCTACGATTAGCCTGGAACTTGATAGGAGTGAACTTTCGAGAATTGTAAAACTGGCGGCGCTATTTTCTAAAAGTACTGGTGGCTCGATTGTGTGTGAGACAAGGAAAGAAACTGGGAGTTTCTCGGTGCATGCGGTAGCAAATGAATTAGGTGAAAATGATTCGGAGATTAAGGTGGAGAATATAGAGAGTGATGCGAAAGTAGTATTAAATGCGAGATATGTGACAGACGCTCTAAATGTGCTATCTGGTGAGAAAATAGAGTTTAATTTCTCTGAAGGAGGGGCAATGCCAGTAGTAATGAGAAATGTAAAAAGTAGTGATTATACACATCTAATTATGCCGCTGAAAGTATGATAATCTCAAAGATTAAATTAAACAATTTTAGATGCCACGAGGAGTATTTGCTGGCTTGTAGGAAGAAGACTACGCTAATTGTGGGGGAAAATGGCTGTGGAAAAACTTCGGTTTTAGAGGCGATATATGAAGCACTGAGAGGGAAATCTTTTCGGGCGGTAGATAGGGATATTTTAAAGCGGGGGGCCGAATATTATAGGGTGGAACTTGATTTTGCTGATGGTGAGAAGACAGTAGTAACTTTTGATGGTGACCATAAGCAATTCTTGGTGGGTGGCAAGAAGTGGAGTAGATTACCAAAGAAATATAGGTATTCGGTGGTGCTGTTTTTGCCAGATGATTTGCATCTGGTGGGGGCATCGCCTGGGCGAAAGAGGGATTATTTTGATAGGAGTTTTTCTGAGATTTTAGAAAACTATAGCTCTTCCCTGTCTAAATATAATAAAGCTTTGCGACAAAGGAATGAACTACTAAAAAGTGAATTTTTGAGCAAGGATAGTCTATTTTCTTGGAATGTGATGTTAGCCAAATATGGGTGTGAAGTGCGAAAATGGCGAGTGGCGGAGATTTTAGCGATAAATCGGCGGCTGACGGAAGTGTATAGGACGATTGCTGATAATGAGGATGTGGTGGAAGTAAAATATGAGATGATGGGGGGCGAGATGGATGAAAGTGGATATCTGGCGCGGCTAGAGGCGGAATTTGAGCGAGATAAGATAATTGGACATACAGGATTTGGAGTACATAGGGATAACTATGAGTTTATTTTTAATAGTAAAATGGCGGATGGCTCGGCTTCGAGGGGGGAGGTGCGGTCTATAATATTGGCTTTGAAATTTATTGAGGCGGATATGATTTATGAAAAAGTTGGTAAAAAGCCAGTAGTGCTTTTAGATGATGTATTTTCAGAGCTAGATGAAAAGCGACAAAAATGTTTGGTACAGAATTTTAAAGATAATCAGGTGATAATTACGAGTGTGGATTATTTTGATGGTGATTGATCGACTATTGTTGGATTGGTAAAATCTAGAGATTTACCCCAATCTAGGATATTTTTTGTATCTTGTATATTACCATTGGATAGAAAGTAAGATTTATTTGTTGAAAGATTTTTAATAAAAGTAGCAATATATTCATGACCGAAGGTTGAATCTGTGCGGACTACTACGTGATAAGAGCGGCCATCACTTACGTTTATAGTAAAACTATAAGCGTGATTATCTCCAATATTTGGTATTTTTTTAAAACTAGTTTCTTTGATTACGGAAGTAAGATAAGCGTTTGAATCATTGGTTGGGGTGATTGGATTGGTGGCGGAGGATAATTCGTCTTCGTTTGTTATTATACTACTAATATCATCAAGAATTTTTTTGGCAGTATCTTTTCCAACGGAATATTCTAGCTGGTAGTTATTTTCGTAAACTGCAATATATTTTGGATTCATCACATCAGCATCTGAGCGATCATTTTTAGGAAAAGCTGTCATCAATATGATAGATATAGTAATGATTATTACAATGAAACCAACACAAATGGCGATTGGTAGGATTAACTTCTTTTTATCAATCATAATTAATTATCCTTTACTCTAAAGATTTTCCATTTATCATTATAGAAATTACCGACTTCAGCAGTACGACTACCATGTGAAGCGTCGGCAAGTTTACCATTACCTATATAGATGGCAACGTGATTATATCTACCACCATCAGCTTTAGTACTTGATAGAATGTCGCCTGGCTCTAGGTTATTGGTGGTACCATCATAAGTAATCTCTTCGTAGACTTCTGGATGTGATAAGAAATATGCACGAAGATTTGTTGCACCACAGCAAGCATTAACCGCATTTGGATCGGCGCCAGAGAGTGTTAGGACGGTAGCAACAAAGGCGTCACAGCTGGCACCAATTTGGACATAACTATCACCATAATTAGCTAAGCGACTAAAGCCATTAATGGCGTTCCTATATGCTTCAGTGGGATTGTTTAGATCGTGCCCGCGTTCTGGCCAGGCAAGCTCTATGGCGGTATCAGCAATTCTGCCACCATTGGTGGTGGCGCCGCTTTTTAAGGTCTGACATTCGTTGGATGTATTATTATATAAACCATTGTAGATTGTGCGGGCGAATAAATCGGTACCGTCACCAACTTTAGGGTGAACAGCATCTTGCATGATATCACTACCGAATCCTTGAACTGCGCCAGCCCAATCGACGATCCGAACATTATTATTCTTTGATTGTATGGATTTGAAAATATTATTATTAGAGGTATAATCTAAATCTGGTCTACTAGATTCGTCTGAATTGTAATTTGTGACGAAAATAACGGTGCGATTTGGGCCAGCTAGGTCTACTACGTTTTGAACATCATCTTCTGTGAGTGCGCCAGCATCATTGGTGCCCAATGCGAAGACTAAAGTGTCTCTAAGTGTGTTGTTGGCAATAAGTTCTTTGAGGATGTTTATACCACTGGTGCCACCTATACTAGCATCCATCTTGAAGTGTTTTGAGCCCTCGGAGTGAATGTCGGCTTCTGGGAGAAGCTTGAGAATATCATTTTTTGACATTTCTGTGATAGAGTCGCCAATAATGGTAACATTGCTGCCATCATTTGATGATATATATCTATTACTATTGTCTGGATTATTGTCTGTTTCACTAGAGCCAGTAGTAATACTTTCAAGTATTTCGGTGGCTTTGTTGGCTCTTGGTATTCTGTTACCTTCTTTATCTTTTGGGCGTTCGTAAATCCACATGAAAATAACGGCGGCATCTTCTGCGGAGTTAGCGGCTTCGATTGCTTCGAGGATGGTCATATTATCTGGTATGTAATCTAGCCCCATTTCGCCACCAAGATGACGATAAGACCCAACTTTAGTGGTGGTAAGTTCATTATCAACAAGATAATCTAGCTCGACTTCTAGCCAGGCATCATCGACTTCTACTGGGATACCATCTGGATAACCCCTGATTACTGCTTCAGCAGAGTAGCTAGATAGCCAGTTGGCATATTGTGGGGTAAAATAAGTATTAAATGTGTCTTTAGTACGATTATCAGACTTTAAGACATCAGTGATTTTTGTATATGGAGTAAAACCAGCGATGCCATAACCTAACCTACTATTATTAGGGATTTTGCCGTTTTCACCAATGAAAGGATCGAAGCCAGATTCTGCCCATAGATTAGCAAGAACACCAGCAATAGCCTTGGGGCTAAGAGTGAGGTTTCTAGTATTGTTCCCTGAAAGATAGTTTGCTATTTTGATAAGGTTGGTCTTGCCGTCTAGGTTCAGTGTGCTACCTGGACCACATGGATCTCTAAGGTTTTCCTCACCATCGTAACCAAGGATATTGTTTAAAGCATACATTTCTGCAGTAGAAATATTCATGGCATTAACTGAAGATACAATAGTAGAAGATAGTAAAAAAGTGGCTATGAATAACGAAAGTATTCGGCTTAACTTTGACCTTACCATACAATTATTATATCATATTATTTAGCTTTGTTTGGGTTGGTATTAATGAGTGATTCCTCGGTCTGGGAGGCGATACTTTGGATGTGGACATGGTTTTGGCCGGCAAAGAAGAGGCCTTGGCCGACTGGGAAGTTGGAAAGACGCTTCTTTTCCTCATTGGTGAGTTTAAAGACGTCGGAAAGGACATCTACGGCGGAGGAAGATTGTTTTAAGAGAAGTTGCATGGAAGAGTTAGCGACGATGGCGCGGCCCATTTTGGTGCTCATAAAATCTTCGACGTCTTGGGTGATAGTGGTGAGACCAAGGTAATATTTACGAGCACGCTTGGCAAGACTAAAGAGGAAGTTAGCAGAATCGTCATATTTCATGAGCTGCCAAGCCTCATCAACGATGAGCATGCGCTTCTTTTGCTGGGCCCGAACAACATTCCAGATGTGGCTGAGGACGATGTACATGGCGACGGGGCGAAGCTCGTCTTCTAGGTCGCGAATATTGAAGACAACCATTTGATTATTAATATCAACATTGGATTGCTGAGAGAAGATACCCGCGAAGGTGCCGGTAGTGTATTTGCGGAGGCGGCCAGCAAGTTCTGGGCTGGTGCCACCCATATGAAGGAGGGTGTCGTATAGATTCATAATGGTAGGCGGAGTGGACTGGTGAGTTAAAGGATCTGAAGTAATGCCGGCACGAGCGTAAGTGTCGATGAGAGCTTGGTCTAGATCTGCTTCCTCATTGGCAGTAAGGGCGGGCATAACTTGGCCGTTTGGCCCGATTTGGTTACCACCAAGCATAAGGCGGAAGAGGCCATGAAGAGTAACGAGATTAGCGCGGAGTGCATCTTCGCCATCTTCACCATCGATGACTTTTGGTAAATCGAATGGGTTAATACGAACATCAGAGTTGAGTGAAAGGCGAATATAGGAGCCACCAACGGCGTCGCAGAGTTTTTGATATTCGTTTTCTGGATCGATAATGAGAATTTCGGTGCCAATCATCATGGAGCGAAGAGCCTCTAGTTTAACAGTGAAAGATTTACCGGCACCAGATTTAGCAAAGACAACCATGTTGGCGTTTTCTAGGGTGTAGCGGTCGAAGATGACGAGGCCATTATTATGCATATTGACACCGTAGAGGATGCCTTTTTCTTGGGTGAGGTCGGCAGAAGTAAATGGAAAACTAGTGGAAATAGCGCCAGTATTCATGTTGCGGCGAATTTGGAGTTGGTCGGTACATTGGGGCATGGTACTATTCATTCCCTGCTCTTGCTGAGAGCTGGCGACTTTAGAGAAAATCATCTGTTGACCAAAGATAGTTTCAACTTTGTTTTGGACAAAGTTTAATTCGTCTAGGGAATCTGCCCAGAGAGTAACATAGAGACCAAAGCGGAAGAATTTTTCGGCGCCAACTTGGAGTTGGTCGCGGAGTTCTTCGGCGTCGGTGATGGCGGCTTCTAGCTCTGGATCGCGAATTCTGCCCTTCTCAGAGTTAACAGCCATACTCGCTTCAAGCTGGGTAACTTTTTTACGAAGGTTTTTCATGACGACGGTAGTATCTACTGGGTAAATATACATAGAAATATCGAGAACCTCGTCGATGTTAATAAGGGGAGAAAGCCAGCCAGTATAGAGAGAACGAGGGTAGCCGTAGACGTAAATGGTGCGGCCATATTTGGTGCCAAGGCGGAAGTAGGCAGAATGAATCTCGATACTGCTTGGGGAAATAAGGTCGCGGAGGGTGGTGATTCCTTGTTCAAAGGCGGCTTGAACTTCGGCTTCCTCACGAGCCTGAGCTTGAGCGGCGATTTGAGCAGCGGTGAGTTGCTGCTGGGCTTGTTTATTTCTTCTAGGCATTTTGCTCTCCTTTCCTTACATATGTAGTGGCCATTTTAGAAAAATCAATGAACGGCTCGCGGACGGCGGTGTCTGGGTTGTTAAAGTTATAGTAAAGTTCGGATAATTCGCGAGTGTTGAGGCGGACGGCATGAATACCGATTTGGAAGAGGCCAGAAATGACAGCATCTACGCGATTGTTAATTTCGGTAAGGGCTTGGTCGTAGGTGGTGCGGTCGATTTTGGTTATTTCTGGAGCTTTTTGCTTTCCGAAGGATTTGAAAAGGTTTCTAGTCTGTTGTACTAATTTTTCGGCGTCAGCAGAAGTATAATATGGAATGACGATAAAGAAAGATTTATCCATAATATTTGCCTCTTGAGAAAGAATATCGATAAAGTTGATATAATCATCCATGAGGACACCAAGAAGCATATTGTCGGTATTTTTGCGAATCTCGGTCAATCTTTCTAGGTAAGGGGCGATATCAATACGCTGGGAGCGGACGAGGATTTGGGTGGTAAACCCTAGCGAGTTGATGAAATTTTGATAAGAATATTCGACGCCTTCCCTTTCCTGCTCAGACATAAGGTCGAAGTTGATGGATTTACAAGCAATGACAGCGCGGAAGGAGCCATCTTTCATGATGACGACGCCGTCGCGAAGTTCGGAGATTAAGAGATTAGCCTGTGTAGAGAGAGATTGGGGCTTGGGAGCAGGGGTGACTGATTTAGTTGGCTGAGGTTGCGGGGTGGGCTGCGGAGTAGGCTGAGGTTGGATTTGAGTTGGCTGAGCTTGGACTACTGGCTGAGGGGTGGGCTGAACTGGCTGTGGCTGTGTGGGGTTTAATTGACCTAGTTGCTCGGCTGTAGGTTGAAAAGGAGTGCCAGAAAAGGCAGGATTAATCATTGGTCCAGCAGGGGCTGGTGGTTGCATTGGCTGCTGAACTGGCGGTTGATTAGTTGGGGGTTGTATTTGATTTGGTTCCATTTCTCTACTCCTTAATGTAATGATATATATACTTCATTATCGTTTTGCTTTTCTAGACGCTTAGCCTCTTTGGCGATGGTTTCGATGGAATAATCTTTGTTGCTAGCAAGATTTTTAAGGGCGGCTTGCTTGATGGGCTGTCCGAGTTTGGGCTGGACGACGACAGGAGAATCGGTGATAAGTTTTGGCCCCCGAGGCTGAGGTTGCGGAGTGGGTGTTGGGGCAGTGGGGGCGGTGGGAGTATGCATGACGTTTTCGGAGGCATTAATCTGGTGGGTATCTTCCGTTTTGACATTAACGTTGGGAAGTGTGGGGGTGGGCTTTGGCGGAGTGATAGTTTGTTTATAGATTGGCTTGGATGATTGTTTTTCTAGAGTTTGATTCTTTTCCATAGCTTTGCGAAGCTGCTCGATGGCTTGCTCCTTACGCTCTTCCTCTTCGCGATTAATCATTTGGCCAAGATTGGTGCGACTGGTGCCGACATCCATGATGTCTGGGATGGAATTAGCCTCGGCGATATATTCATCGCGGACGGCAGTGTCAACATTACGGATGGATTGGCCTTCGGTGTCGACAAGATCGGCGAGAAATGATAGACGGTGGCCGGCTTCTTCCTCGGTAATGTTGCGGGCGCGAGGCTTCTCGGCCTTTTTAGGGGCAGTGATCTCGATAGTGGATTCTTCTTCACCTGGCATCCAGAAGCGTTTGCGGGGCTTAAGATAAAAAGAAACGATAGCGGCTAGATAAGTTTCCATTGGCTGGTCTTTTTTAAGAGGAAGGGCTAAGACACCAAAGAAGATAATGATTGGTAATGGAAGAA
Organism: Candidatus Saccharimonadota bacterium; assembly: GCA_017510305.1. Lineage (GTDB taxonomy): Bacteria > Patescibacteriota > Saccharimonadia > Saccharimonadales > Saccharimonadaceae > Nanosyncoccus. Next base: position 10,495 of record JAFWNO010000012.1, read on the forward strand.
TACCAAGTAGTGGGAAGATTTGAAAAAGAGCGTAAGCAAGCGCTATAGCGCCGGCAGCAACAATGAGATAGATAAACTGCCGGAACGTGAATGGTCCGAGTAATTTATCCTCCGCCTCAACATCCTGTGGGACTTTATATTGAGCCATAGATACTATATATTATAGCATTTTAATCGAGATTTTTGTAGTGGTTATGGTTATTTTGAAAAGAAAAAGCGCAGGAAACATAGTTCCCTGCGGCAATAGTTAAGTTTTGGCTGCTTGCTCGCGACGCTTTTTGGCGACGAGTTTTTTACTGTCAAGGCGTTGGCGCCGGATGTCGTCTTTGGGAATATCGTATATTTTTTTATTGTTTTGAATAGGTTGAGGGTTTGTCTTGTTTTTAAGTTCCTCAGCCACTTCAAAAAGGTGATCTTCCCAGAAGTCTTCCTGTGGTTTATAAAAGTACTCGTTTGTTTTATCGTTCCTTTTATAAACCGTTACACGCTTGGCGTCACCGCGGATGGGCTTAATTTGAACGTAGGTAGTAGTAGCGCCGGAGGCGTCATACTTGCCATTTTGAAAAACGTCGATAAACTCATCCTGATAATAATGGTCGTCTGCGCTTTTTATGCAGATTTCGGCAGCAGCCTGTAACTTTTTAAGGTGTGCAGGTAGCACCTTTTTAACCTTCTTCTTAAAAAACATATATTCACCCCCTTGTAAGAGAAAGGATTAAAAGTAGTACCTAGTTCTATTATACCACATTTTTTCTAAAAAGTAAAGGAATTATTTAGTCTTACGATTGATGCTGTATTTATCGAGTGTATCTTGAAGATGTTCGGCATCAAGATCGAGTAAGTTGCGGAGGTTAGCCTTCATGCCGCCGATGACACTGAGATCGCCAGCAAGTAAGGTGGAGAGTGCATCATTGCCACCATCTTCAGCATTGGCAAAGATAGCTTGGAATTCGGCCTTGGCGGCGTCTTTGTCGCCATTATTAACTTCGGTAAAGAGTTCGGTAACGGCAGCCAGGACGTCGGATTTCATCTTGATGAGATCGCTAGGAGTGAAGGCTTTAAGATATTTAGTAGTACGCTTTCTAAAGAATTCTTTAGAAAGTTGAATGTCTTGACCGTCGGCACCCTCCACTTTACCATCAAATTGTAGTTTGCCGTCTTTCATGGTGCAACCAGTAAGATATTTAACGGCGGCCATAATTTCTTCGCTACCAGAGTTATAGGTAGGAATAGAGGAGACGAGTTGTGGGCGGATTTTATCGTCAAGTTCGAGAATGCGTTGCTCCATCATTGCATTATTGACTGTAGGATCGTCGCGGTAGGCCTCCATTGCTTCCATGTAGGCCTTCATGGTGGTACGATTGGCTTTGGTAAAATCTTTACCGCTAGTAGTACTGATAATATCGTATTTTGGCACATATGCTTTTGGATTACCATTTGCATCTAGGTTGAGATCGTCGAAGTCGGCAGTGCCGGTGACAAATTCTTTAAAGGTGATAGTATCGTTTTGGCGGCGACCTTCAGTATAGGCGAGAGTTTCAACATTGATAAATTTACCAAGACCTTTGATTAGGGGGTTTTCACCATAGAAAAGCATAGTTTTGGCAAGATTGTTGGCATATTCGGTAGCAAGTTTTAGTTGTCCGGTATCCATGAATTCGCGGACATATTTGGCAACTTTATCGCCATCGCCACGAGCATCGAGAGTGTTGAGGCCGGCAATGATGCTATTAACATCATTGTTCTTCATGGCATTTTTAAGCTCGGCTTCGACATTTTCAGTGGGCTGAGTATTAAAGAAGGTGGAAAGACGCTTAATATCAGCTTCGCGTTCTGCTTCGGTGATATCGTAAGCGTTAGAAATGACAGAGGTGAGAGCACTGTTTTGGATGGCTTTATTCGTCGTGTTAAGAGCATTGGCGCCACCACCTTTAACGATGAGTCTTTGATAATCTTCAGAGTCATGGCTGAGTTTACTGGCGCGAAGGACTTCGCTGGCGTAAAACTGTTCATCAGAGAGGTCGTTGCGGCGCTTAGCGTTAGTCTGAGTCTTGAGATCGGTGAAGTTGTCGGCGTTACGGGCGATAATTTTCTCTAATTCGGCGCTCTTGATGCCCTCAGCCTTAATGAGGTGGGCGTTTGGCTGGCTGAGCATATTGTCGTGCTCAAGGTTGAGGTGGGCAAGATTAAGTTCGGCCTCTTTGGCGCGGAGAGCGTATTCCATAGCGGAATTCATGCCTTTAGTGTTAGTGTCTTTAGAGAAGATCATGCGGCCATTTTTGTCAAAGTCAATAGTCTTATTGACTTCTCTAGCGGCGTTATATGCTTCGAGGATGGACTGACGGCGAGATTCGGCATATTTACGGTTAGTTTCCATTTCATGTTGGCGTTTGGCGGCGAAACTACGGAGATTGCCGGCAGATAGTTTGCTGATGCCGGTATATTTGCGGGAAAGATTATTGGCATCGTATTTGGCTTTGGCGGTGGCAGCTTGAGTGGCGGAGAAATTTTTGATAGCGTTTTGAGCGGGTTGAGACCAATTAGTGAGCGTTTCATTGACTTTACCAAGGATAGTATCAGACATCTTGAGGAGCTTGAAACTCATAATTAGTGGGAAGACTTGAATGGCCATGCCGACGATAATTTCGATGGCGCTACTGTTTTGAACACCATTAGTAATGAATGTCCAGCCAGCGAGGTTGGATGCACCATAGAGGGCGGCAAACATTGGGAAGAAGATGAGCATCTGGATGAGGGTGTCTTTCCACTTTTTAAACCATGATTCAGTGTTTGGTAAGAGGTAGGCGACAAAGGCTAGAGGAGCAAGCATGACAAGAAGTGAAACGACGGCTTGGCGGAGGGCAATCGTAAAGACGCCAATAGCTAGAGAGATAATTGCACCAAGGACTACGGGGATGAGGAGCCAGATAAAGTGGCCGAGGCCGCCAGAGAGGGCAATAGCGCTACCCGCAATAACGGTGGCACCGGCACCGGTGCCGATGGTGCCGACGATCTGGCCGACAATAGCCTGCCAAGATAGTTCCCCGACGAGGTTGGCATTGTTTTGCTTGACGGTTTCGGTGATAGAATCGAAAAGACCTTTGATGCTGGCGCCGATAATATTGCTACTATCTACGGCGAGTGAACAGATAAGGAAGGATAAGTTGACGAGGATGGCAGCGATGATGATGCGAGGGAGGGTCTTTTTAATGTTATAGCTGTCGAAGCCGACGCCGGTGATTTGCGAGAAAATGACAACGAGGATTAAAATGATAAAGACAATATTGGCGATGTCTCTGGCAATAGCCCAGACAATATAGGTGGAGGAATTCTCATTGAAAGTGATAGGCTCGATGGCGAGAAAGTTATTAATGATGCCATAGAGAGTGTCTACACCAGTGGAGATAACAGAGGTGACTGGACAGATGATCCAGCCGAGACTGCCGACAACATCGTAACAGTTGGGCTCGGCGTTTTCATCTTCAGATTTGTTTTTGTCGTCTTGGCTGGCAGACTCATCGGTGGGGCCGATAAGATTCTCGACAAACGCGCTTCTTTCGGTAGGTTTTTCTTCTGTTTTCTGGGTAGCTTCTTGATTATTGTCGGTGGGTCCGACGAGATTCTCGACAAAAGAATTATTTGATGGTGTTTCTGGCTCAGCGTAGGCCGGCAGAGGGTTGATAAAATTAGAAAAAGTTGCAAAAAGAAGCCCTAATATGGGCAGAATGATTAACCTCTGTAAAAAGCTTCTCTTTCCCATATGGATTACTCTTATGTACTTCTTCTAATTATATCACATAAGCGTTATTTTTTCAAGTATTAAAAAGTGTGATATAATAAAAGTATGAAAAAGAGTATGGTTGCTTTGGGGATGGCGGTGGCGATGATTTTTGCTGGGGTAGTGGGTCCGGTGGTTTATGCGGAGGATAGCCAAACTAGTGTGATTACGCAGGATGTAGCTGAGGATTGTGAGAAGACTATTTTCGGGATGAAGCCGTGGTATGCTGGTTTAGTGACGAAAGATAAGGATGGTAGGTGTGTAGTGGGGACGCCGAAGCAAGATGCGATGGCAGCATTTGTGTGGGTAATTATATTGAACGTATTATATGATATGTTTGCGATTTTAGGGGTGGTGTCGCTTGGCTTTATTATATATGGTGGGTATTGGTATTTGCGCTCTGGCGGCGATCCGGTGTTTGTGGCCAGAGGTAAAAAGACGATTCAGGCGGCAGTGGTAGGTACGGGGATTGCACTACTTGCCACATTAGTAACCAATATGATTACGACGATTTTATTAAATAGAGGATAAAGGAGAGAGATGTTTAAACTATTTGCAGAGACAGTTAATTTAGGGGAAAAATTGGATACTGGGGTACAGAATTTGCCGAGAGGAGAGTTCCAGTTACAGACGATTCTAAATACGGTATATGCGATAATGGGGATGGTGGCGGTAGTGACGATTATTTATAATGCAGTAGTGTATTTGACTTCGCAGGGTGAGCCTGGCACAACGAAGAAGGCGACGCAGGGTATATTGTTTTCGGTGATAGGTCTAGCGATAATACTATTGGCGGCACTGCTTACAAACTTTATCTTTGTAACGGTGGGGGAGGCACAAAAATGAAAAAAGTAGTATTGATAGCGTTAGGGGTGATGGTGGCTGGAATTGTGGGTGTTTCCCTGCCAGCAGGGCAAGTGTTGGCGGAGACGACGACTCGTGATACGGAGTTTGCTAAGGGGGTATGCAATGATTCAAATATTGCTGATGATTTGAAAAGACAGGCCGGATGCGACGTGAGTGAGGGGGCGCTTTCAAATACGGCAGTTAATTTGATTAATATTGCAATAGCGATTATTGGGCTGGTGGCAGTAGTGGTGATAGTGATTGGGGGGATAATGTATGCAACGAGCCTAGGCGAGCCTGGCAAGATGACGCAGGCAAAGAACATGATTATTTACGCAGTGATAGCTTTAATTGTGGCGGTGTCGGCCTGGGCGATAGTGCAGGTGGTGATTGCGAGTGTACCAAAGACAGAGAGCAGCGAGCCTGCTAAGACTACGGAAGAAGAGTAGTTTTAGGCTTGTATTTTGAAAGTAGATGTGATATAATTGCATCAAGTAAATTATCAAATAAAGGAATAAATTAACTATGACAAATAAAGTTAAAACTTTAGTAATGAGTGCGGCTCTTATTGCGGCTGGCGCTTTAGGAATGACAGCACCAGTGTCTGCGGCTTTTTATTGTCCGGACGGCACCCTATCTACTACTGGTGATACTACTGGGTGTGGTGGTATTAAGAATCAGAATAATCAGAATAATTTGATGTCAGTACTCAATACGATTATTAATGTAGTAATTGGTGTCGTAGGTTTTCTCGCTGTTGTAATGATTATCTATGGTGGTGTCCAATACACAATGTCTGCAGGTGCTGCTGATAAGGTGAAGTCCGCTAAGGATACTATTATGTATGGTATTATTGGCTTAGTGGTAGCACTACTAGCATTTGCAATTGTAAACTTCGTACTTGGTAGCATATTTAAGTAAGGATGTAGATATGTAAGGCGGGCCTCTAATATGAGGCTCGTTTTTATGGTATAATAAGAGAAAGAAATAGAAAGGATTTTATGTCTATAGGACAGAAAATTACAATGGGGCTACTATCGATGGCGGCGATTTGTCTGGTGGGGGTGAGTATGCCAGTAGGAGCAATAAAGTGTGAAAAAGGGTCGCTAAGGGCTGGGGAGGAAGTTACGAATGTGTCAGACTGTAACGTGGCCAAGGCTGAAGGGCAGGATTTAACGTCTACAGTAACTACGGTGGTGAATGTTCTCATCGCAGTGCTTGGTATTATAACGGTGGCCGTAATAATATATGGTGGGGTGCAGATGGTGCTTTCGCAGGGGGATCCGGGCAAGGTGAAGGCTGGCAGAATGGCGATTATCGCTGGGGTGACAGGGCTAATTGTGGCAGTTATGGCTTGGGCAATAGTCAATGTAGTGCTTGCAGCTATTCCTACTGGCGGTACTGATAGCGTATAGACAAAAGAGACGCCGGATGCTTGATTGTATGTGGGTCTTCCCTATTTTATGATTATGTAGTATTATAGAGTTATAAGGAGTAAAAGCTAATTATGAAAACTAACATTAAAAACAAACTAGCGACTGGGCTGATGGGCGCTTTGGCGGTAGTGACGATGGCGACTGCGATGGTAATGGCGCCAGTTAAAGCGGATGCTGCGGTGAATTGTCCACCTGGATCAAAGAATGAGTCTGCTGATAATTACGCACTATGTAATATGGATAAGTCGCAGGTGGGACAGAGTAATTCTATCTGGACGACGGTAAATACGGTGATTAATGTGCTGCTAGGTGTAATCGGTATTTTGGCGGTAGTAATGGTAATCTATGGTGGGTTTAAGATTGTAACGTCGGCAGGGGCTGCTGATAAAGTAAAATCTGGTAGAGAGACGATTCTCTATGGCGTAGTGGGGCTTGTGATTGCGCTTTTGGCCTTTGCGATAGTGAACTTTGTAATAGGGGCATTCTTTAATAATGGCTCAACGGCGACTACTACGGGTGGCGGTAGTGGCAGTGGTAGTCAGACCGAGGTTAGACAATCTAGTTCTACCCCAACAGTTCCGGCAGCTCAGCCACCAAATAATTAATAAGATTATTAAAAATACCTCCTTGAAGGAGGTATTTTTAATTCCCTATTGTCTATTGGATAGTGATGCGCTTTGGAGCCTCGACCTTTTCCTTGTCGAAGGTGATAGTAAGGACACCGTCTTTTAGTTCGGCTTTGACGCTATTTTCATCTTCTTTGACTTGGACTGGAAGAGCGATGGTGCGAGAGAATTCGCCCCAATAGCATTCTTGGATGTGCCAGCGAGTAGTCTGCTCGTCTTCGCCACCACTAAGGATGCCAGAGATGGTAAGAATATTATCAGATATGCTTACGTCTAAGTCTGCCTTAGAGATGCCAGCAGTACGAGCCTTGACGACAAGTTTATCTGCTGTTTCATAGACATCCACAGCGAGCTGCCCTGGAAATTCATCTGTATTGTCCCACTCATCTTCCCCCTCTTCTTCTGCCATAGGTAGATCTTCTGGGATGGCTTCAGGCATTTCTGGCTGAGGCTCATCGACAGGAGCTGGTTCATCCGTTAAGAAAGCGGCTGCTAGCTCATCTTCCATAAGCATGTCATCGTTGTTGTTACGAGCCATTGCTTCGTATCCTCCACATTACTATTGTTATGTTTTATTATATTACAGATTTGTGCTAAAATCAAGAAAATATGGCTCACTTTGTAAAAAATACAACGCAAAATAGTATAATTGACATAGTCTGTCCGCACTACTGTAAGGGGTGCGGTGCTCTGGGGAGCATATTTTGTGAGCGTTGTAAAAAATACTTAATAAGCGAAAGTGCTTTGACTCGGCAAGAAAAAATGTCTGGATTTTTCATGTGTGGGAAGCGAAAAGGGCTACTAAAAGAATTAATCAATGAGTATAAATATGGGCCAGTGAGAGGCATGGCTTTGCCGCTTGCGGAGATTTTAGATGAATTGTTGCCAGAGATGGAAAATGTAGTAGTAGTTCCCCTGCCAACGATTCCGAAGCATGTGAGGGTGAGAGGGTTCGACCACATGGTGCTTTTAGCGAGGAAAATTGCCAAAATTAGGGGCTGGGAGTGTCGGAAACTGCTTTCTAGGAAAAATAATACAGTACAGGTAGGAGCAGATGCGAAGAAGCGGTTTGAGCAAGCGGAAAGCGCCTATGATTTAAGGGGCAAGGTAGATATTGATAAGGTTTATTTACTACTGGATGACGTGTTGACGACGGGGGCGAGTATGACGGCGGCGGAACGCGTACTAAAAAATGCGGGGGCCAGAAAGATATATAAAGCCGTTGTGGCGAAGTCTTAAACTATACTATATTTGGGCACCGCTCGCCCATCCCGCCGTCGCGGGTGTGCTCGCTATCGTATTTTGCCCGTCGCAAAATAGATCCCAAAATAGTATAGTTTAAGACTTCGCTAAACGATTTAGCTATTATTTGTGCCAATGCTGTTTAATACGAAGTTGACAATCGCGAAGGAGAGGATGGCGATGATGAGGCCAATGATGGCATAGAGAATGGTGTTTTTTGCATCGGTGACCTTTTTGCTGTCGCCACCGGAGACGACGTAGCGAAGACCGCCGTAGATAAGCATAATAACAGAGATGACGCCAACGACGTAAAGGATAGTATTGGTGATGTTGGTAAAGACGCCGTCAACACCGACCAATTCTGCGGGCATACCGTCGGCACGGGCGGCTTCGGCGCCCTTTCGGGCGGAGTCTACGCTTTGTTGCTGAATGGAATCTTCAGCGGCCATGACTTTGCCGGCTAGCAATGTGGCGGTAGTACTAATGCCAAGAGCGGTTTGTGAGATAATTCTAGTGATCTTTTTCATAACTTATCTCTAATTATAGCACTTTAAGTCTTTTATGGAAAGGCTGGATGTGCTATAATTAGGTAAATACACTCTAGCATTTGGAGGGTTACCCAAGTGGCTGAAGGGGACGGTTTGCTAAATCGTTAGGTCGGAGCAATCTGGCGCGGGAGTTCGAATCTCCCACCCTCCGCCAAGAGCAAGAGTGTTTTTTATTGACTTTTTGGCATAAGTGTGATATAATAAGGAGTGATAGTAAAACCCGTCTGGGACGACGGACTATTTTGCTACTGGTAACTGTTGTGGCACCATAGGAGGTGACAAGAAGCAATGCACATTAAAATGAAAATCGCAATTATTATTGGTATATTAGCAGCGTTTTTGGTTATGCCGATAGAGGCTCAGGCTAAGGCTGTAACGAAGCAGCAGCAGATCCTGTTTATTAAAGAGCATTTGCCGGTTGTGTTGGAGAAGGAAGAAGTCTATGGTATTCCGCACGAGCTGGCTTTGGCACAGGGAGCGTGGGAGTCAAAGTATGGTACTTCTGAGTTTGCCAGCAAGTATCATAATTTGACTGGCTATGATTGCTATCCTGATTCAGAGGATGGCCCCGTAGTGTGCCATAAGAAGGGGCAATTTTCTTCTTATGAGGAATGTTGGGATGCGTATTTTTCGCTTCTTGCCGATAAGTATGGCAAGAGAGATGCGTATAATAATGCTCCGAAACAGCTGGTGGCTGCTATTGCAGACACTTATTGTCCGGGAAGCACTAGTTATGCTAGTGATATAGGCGGAATGATCGATAGGGTCAGGATGCTAGAGGGCGAGATTGTGGCAATGCAGAGCCTCAGTGATGATGCAGCTGGGGTGGCTGAAGAGCGAGAAGCTGCAGTAGCATTGAGCGGTGCTCTGGCGAGACTCGGTGATGAGAAGATTTATGTCATTAACGAGGATGCTCCTTTGAAAAACAGGGGGTTAGTTGCTGGAGCTACGGCGGTAACTTCTGTCTCTTTGAAAGAAGTGACCGTACAAGAAGCCGCCAATAAAGTATTGGCAAGCAGCTCTTTTAGGGATTTTGCAGAGCGAAAAAAGATAATGGGCTCTGAGAATTATGCTAAAGTCCAAGAATATCTGCGTCTGCAGGAGTTACTATAAATGCGATTTTCAAAAACATGGGCCGCTTACGAAAAGTTTGGCGGCCTTTTTTATGCTGATCTAGACATTTTTATCTAAAAGTGGTAAAGTTATAGTATATGAGTAAGAATAAGAATATTCTAGCAGAGTGGCAAGCGGAGGAATATGTGCCACGAGACAAGAATGCTGGATGGTATGTGGGCTTGATTTTTATTGGTCTTATCTTGGTGGGGATATCGGTATGGTTTAGGTGGTGGAGTTTTACGGCCTTGATTGTAGTGGCAGTAGTGGCGCTACTGGTTTATTCTCTAAGGCCGCCAAGAAAATTACACTATGCCCTGGATAATGAGGGGCTGATTGAAGGCGAGAGAGTGTATAAGTATGAAGATTTTAGGTCATTTGGAGTTTTAAGGGATGGGGCGCATTTTGCGATAGTGTTGACACCGAGAAAAAGATTCTCGCCGGCGGTGACGGTGTATTTTCCAGAGGAAAGCGGCGAGCAAATTGTGGACATCTTTGGGATGAGGCTGCCGATGGAAGAGGTAAAATTAGATTATTTAGATAAATTAGTAAGATTCTTGCGCATTTAGAAAATCTTTGTTATAATTAAACGTAAGTAGTTAAATAAACAAGGTGGGTCATATGGATCAAATAAGTCAAGATAATGAGTTGCAGCGTGCAATTGACGATATCACCAAGAATGCTGGGGGTGAGCAGGATGATGTGGCTGCAGACTTAGAACAGCAAATTCAAAATCAGATGGGGACACCGCCGGTGCCACCAATGCCGGATGCGGGTACAACACCTGCGGAAATGCCAACGATGGCTGCTCCAGATGCTCCAGCAATGGGTGAGATGCCGATGCCAGATGGGGCGCAGGCGCCAGAGACTATTGAAACTCCAGTTGGTGATGCTAGTGCAGAGGCAGTGGCGGTAGAAACACCGGCCAATAGTGCTGCTGCCGAGGCGAATACTGAGCCTACGGCAGATGTAACGATAGATGAAACAGTGGCTGTGCCAGAGGCTTCAAACGAGCCAGTGGTAGAGACAGGGACGGCTACGGTAGAGCTAAATGATATGGGTGGAAATGATATTAACGCAGTAAAGGAGGCAATGTTGAGAGATTTATTCCCAATTATGGATAAGGTGGATATGGGGGCGGAAGAGAAATTTGAGTTATACAAGACGATGCTTAATGATAATAATGATAAGTCTTTGATTGCTGGGGCTTATGAGGTAGTGAAAGGAATTGCCGATGAAGCGGCAAGGGCTGAGGCACTACTGTTCTTAATCAAAAAGGCTGACGCCTAGAATTAGAAACGCTACAAAGAAGTTAATAATACTTTCGTTTTCGACTTAAACTGCTTGCCATTTTTACAATGTTCGTCGCTATAAAAAATCCCTTATGGTCTGATGAATCAGACGGGGGATTTTTTATAAGCTGAACATTGGTAAAAATGACGCATTTTAAATCTAAAAATGAAATCGAAAGTATTATTAACTTAGTTGTGTTTTTTAATTAAAGGGGCCTAAAGCCCCTTTAATTAATACATGCCGCCCATGCCAGCGTCTGGAGTGGCAGATTCCTTTTCAGGGACGTCTACGATGAGGGCGCCCATAGTAATCGTAGTGGCGGCGATGGAGATGGCGTTTTGGACGGCTTCGCGGGTGACGCGGGCTGGGTCGATAACGCCGGCTTTCTTCATGTCGATGATTCCCTTTTCTGGATCCATAACATTGATGCCGTAGCCTGGTTTGCTCTCGTTAACTTTAGCGATGAGTGCCTGAGAGTTGAGGCCGGCATTTTCTAAGATATGTGTCATTGGAGCTTTCAATGCTTCCTTAACGATTCTTTCGCCTGCATCTTTGGCGGAAAGTTTCTCAGAGAGGTTCATCAGGGTGACACCGCCGCCTGGTACGATACCTTCAGAGAGGGCGGCCTTTGTAGCGGCGACTGCATCGTCTACGCGGAATTTCTTTTCGTCGATTTCGGTCTCGGTGGCGCCGCCGACTTTAATAACGGCAACTTTGCCGAGGAGGGCAGCAGCACGTTTTTCGTATTGTTCCCTTTCGTAATCGGAAGTGGCGGATTCGGCCTGACTCTTTATCAAAGCAATGCGGTCTTTGACTGCGGCCTGACTACCGGCGCCTTTGATAATGGTGGATTCATCTTTGGTGGCGATGACTTTTTGAGCGGTGCCAAGGGATTCTAGGCCAGTTTCCTCTAGCTTGAGACCGCGGTCTTCGGAGATATAGGTAGCATCGGTGAGGATGGCGATATCTTCAAGGATCTCTTTGCGGCGGTCGCCAAAGGCAGGAGCCTTGAGGACGAGAGTATTAAATACGCCCTTTAGTTTATTAAGAACAAGGAGCGACAAGGCTTCGCCTTCGACTTCTTCGGCGATGATGACGAGGTCTTTTTTGCCAGCTTGAGCGCAAGTCTCGAGAAGTGGGAGGATGTCTGAAGCGGCAGAAATCTTTTTGTCGGTAACAAGGATGAGGGGCTTATCAAAGATGGCTTCTTGGCGATTAACATCGGTAACGAAGAACGGAGAGGAGTAGCCCTTATCATAGGTGAAACCTTCGGTGATTTCCTGCTCCATTTCTAGACCTTGGCCAGCTTCTACGGTGACAACACCATCTTTGCCGATTTTGCTAATGACGTCAGCGATTAATTTGCCGATTTTTTCATCGCCAGCGGAAATAGTAGCTACTTCGGCAACTTTGGCGTCGTTGCCATCGATTTTCTCGGCCATTTTATCAATATTTGCGATAATTTCGGCACCGGCTTTTTCGATTCTCTTCCTTAGCTCCATGGGGTTGACGCCGGCGGCAATGAGCTTGTTGGCTTCGTTTAGAATATTATAAGTGAGGACAGTAACGGTGGTGGTGCCGTCGCCAGCGACTTTGTTTAGTTTCTGAGCGGCGGTCTTGATGAGCTTGGCGCCGATTTCTTCGCCTAAGTTTTCCTCGGTGGAGCCGAGCTCTACGGCCTCGGCAACGGTGACGCCATCGTGAGTGATGGTGGGGGCGCCGTAGCTTTTTTCAATAACGACATTTTTGCCCTTGGGGCCAAAGGTGACTTTGACGGCGTCGTATAATTGCTTGGCGCCGCTTAGGACCTTTTCTCTTGCTTCTGCTTCGTAAAATATCTTTTTCATAGTTTCCTTTCATATTATTGCAATGAGCTGGGCTTAAAGTTTATCAATCTCTCGACTTTAAGACTTAAAAGCTGTAATTTTACAACATTTATTATTGTTAGTAGTTCTTATATCGCAACAAGCCTAGATTTTATACTTTACTTTTAAAACGCCTGCGTTTTTGAAAAAGTAAAATTCGCTATCGCTCATGTTGACTTTTTCAAAAGCCTCCGGGATATTGTTTTAAAAGTAAAGATAAAATCTCTCTTATTGCGAGATTATAAATTATAAAGTTGCTAAAATATCTTCCTCTTTGAGAATGATATACTTTTCGTTATCTAGCTCTACTTCGGTGGTAGAGT
>JAFWNO010000059.1 GCA_017510305.1 Candidatus Saccharimonadota bacterium
ATAATCGTGATGCGGATAAATTCCACATTGCGCCAGAGTACGGCGAGCAGGGCGAAGGTCCAGGCGAACAGCCAGTCAAAAGGGTAGAACACATGCCCACCACCGATGGATTCAAAAAGCCTGTCAGTATCTCTATTACCGAGGCTAAAGCCGAAGAAAAAATCACCGAAAAGCCTTCCGAAAAATCTCCCTTCAACCACGGCGAAGATGACGTAATGCAATACTTCACCACCGAGAAGAAAGAAGAGGTGTCCGAAGAGATGTCCGCTAGCGATTCGCATCTTTCTTTTGCGGGGTATCCCGGAGGTCACGACCGAGGAATAGCGGCCGTTCGCCCCTTGGGACGCGAGAGCGAAGCGACGCCCCGTAACGACGGGCGCGAGGAACGCGACCCCGCGAAAGAAATGATGCGGAGTGCTAGCGTGGAATCCTCGGCGGGCTGGGCGACCGATGCCCGAAGCGGCATATCCGAGCATCATCCCGAGCATAACGGGTTGAGTGGGCAAGCGACTGGCATTTCGCAGAATGTCGAGGCTCCGCATCATAAGAAAAAGACCAACCTCATTTCCACCATCGCCATCGTCCTCATCACGGTATTAGTCACTGCCGTCGTCGTCTTTGCCATTCTTCTATTCACTCAGGGCCACTCCAAAGATAATAATATCACTAATAATACTAATGGTACTTCAAAGGTAGAAACCAGCTCCATCACCTGCACCAAGTCAGACGGTACAGATGAAGAAAAGAAGGCCGCTGGTGATGCTACCTCTATCAATACTACCGTCATCGCTAACTATACCGGTAAAGATCTCGACGATTATTCCGTAATGAAGCGTTACACCTATAATGATGCATCTGCTGCCAATGCCGGCCTCAATAAGATAAAGAGTGCCTATACTGATAAATACGTAGAACTTCTCACCATCAATCAAGATCCATTTTCCAGTACCTACGCCCAGAAGGAAAAGGAGGTCACAGAGAGCCACTTTGCGTCGGCTAGCGATATTACCTCCGAAAACATTACTTTGATAAATATCCCTAAAGTTGATGACAACGGTACCGTTCCGGATATCGATACCGTAGAAAGCACACTAAAAAATAGTGGCTACACCTGCAAAGTAAAATCCGCTGACTAAGTACAAAAACAAACACGCAAAATTTTTATCACATTTGGAAAAGCACCTCCGCCTTGCCATGGGGGTGTTTTTCTTGTATAATAGACACATGAATAATATCTATGTTACCACTGCTATCCCTTACGTTAATGGCAAGCCACACCTTGGCCACGCTTGCGATTATCTTTTAGCAGATATCTACGCTCGCTATCAAAATGGGAAGGGTAAAAGTGTCCGCTTTCAGGCCGGTACAGACGAGCATGGTAACAAGATTTATAAAAAAGCCAAAGAATTAGATATTCCTGTTTCTAAATACGTCGATGAAAATTCCAAGAATTTCCAAGATTTCATCCATAAACTTGGCGTAGAATACACCGATTTTATCCGCACCACCGATGAATCTCACGAGCAGTCCGTCCAAAAAATCTGGGAAAAATTAAAAGACCACATCTATTCCGCAGATTACGAAGGTTGGTACTGCGAAGGTTGTGAGAGTTTTGTCACCGATAAAGAATATGCAGAAAATAACGGCATTTGTCCAGACCATCAGACAAAATACCAAAGGTTATCCGAGAGTAATTACTACCTCCGTATCTCCGATTTTAAAGACCAGATTAAAGAGGCTATCGAAAGTGGCAAAATGCTCGTCTTGCCAGAGTTTAGAAAAAAGGAAATCTTAAAATTACTAGCCGATAGTCCCGATGTCTCTATTTCTCGCCCCACCAGCCAGCTTACTTGGGGTGTGCCAGTTCCGGGCGACGATGGTCAAGTCATGTACGTTTGGGTTGATGCTCTTTCAAACTACATTACCGTCCTCGGCTATCCAGAGCAAGACATCTCAGATTTCTGGCCCGCCAATGTCCAGATTGTTGGCAAAGACATCCTGCGTTTTCACGCTATCATCTGGCCAGCCATGCTCCTCGGCCTCGGCCTGCCCCTGCCAAAGGTTATTTTAAGCCATGGCTTTATCCTAGCAAACGGCCAAAAGATGAGTAAATCCATCGGCAATGTCGTCGACCCTATCGAGGTACTAGAGCGTCACGGCCTCGACGCTTTCCGATATTTCTTTACTCGCCACATCGACACTTTCGCCGATAGTGATTTCACCTGGGAAAAATATGACGCCGCCTACGAAAATGAGCTCGCCAACGACCTTGGTAATCTCGTCCAGCGCCTCGCCACGCTCTGCGGCAAAAATGATGTTTCTGCCCCAGATTTCTCCGCCGCCCCAGATGCCGAATATACGGATTACATGGATAACTTTGAATTCACCAGAGCCATCGAATACGCTTGGGGTAAAGTTCAAGATATTAATCGTCGCATTGACGACACCAAGCCTTGGGCGCTCGTCAAAGAAGATAAAGATGCCGGCAGGGAACTTCTTGCTTCGCTGGTTTCTGATTTGCTCTCTGCTAATGAATTGTTAAAGCCTTTTCTTCCAGACGTCACCGCCAAAATTTCCGATATTTTCACCGCCAAGACTATCACTCCTCCAGAAACACCACTATTTCCGAAGAATTAGCACTCCAGTATTGCAAGTGCTAATTTTCTGTGATATAATAGGGGTAGTATGAACGATGAATTCACCGAAATAATGAACAAATTATCAGAGAATGCTCGTTTTGCCATCCAAAAAGCCGATTATTATGCTAAGCGTTATAATAATGGCTACATGAGCACCGAGCATTTATTATTAGGCATTTTAGCGATGGATACTTCATCTGGCGCGAAATTCTTAAAAGACGAGGGTGTGGCCCTAGAGGATGTTGAAAAAGCCATCAATGCCGTAGCGGTAGAAGTCGCCGGCGGCAATATGGCCATGATGTCCCTCTCTGAGGCTACCGTGCTAACTTTGAGGATGGCCGCCAATTACGCCAAAGAGCAGGGTATTCAAATAGTCGGTACAGAGCATATTCTCTATGCTCTCATCAAGCAGCCCAATTCTCGCGCCGCCTTGATTCTCGTCGGCCTAAACGTGGACTTGTCTGTATTATCCAAAGCAATTGAAACTTACATCGAAAAGCAGGCTGAGGATGCCAAATTAGACAAAGAAAAGGCCAAATACACCAACAAAAAGAAGTTAAAATGGCTTTCTCGCTATGGCACAGATTTAACGGATCTCGCTCGTCAAGGTAAACTCGATACCGTCATCGGCCGCGACCAAGAAATTGAGCGCACCATCACGGTATTATGCCGCCGCACCAAGTCCAATCCTGTCTTAATCGGCGAGGCCGGCGTTGGCAAGACTGCTATTGTCGAGGGTCTGGCTACCCGTATCATCAATAACGACGTTCCAGGCAACCTCATCGGCAAGCAAATATATCAGATAGATTTATCATCTCTCGTTGCGGGCACGAAGTTCCGCGGGGATTTTGAGGAGCGCATCAAAGGCGTCATCGACGAAGCCACCGATGACGACAATATTATCCTCTTTATCGATGAATTGCATCTTCTCATGGGCGCCGGCTCTGGCGAGGGCACTATGGACGCAGCAAATATTTTAAAGCCAGCGCTTGCTCGTGGCAAGATTCACGTCATTGGTGCCACTACCTTAGATGAATATCGCAAATCCGTCGAAAAAGACAAGGCCCTCTCGCGTAGATTCCAGACAGTCATGGTGGAGGAGCCTTCCCCCGCAGTCACTTTGCGTATCTTGAAGGGTGTAAAGTCTCACTATGAAAAGCATCACGGAGTGGCCATCCCCGATGACATCCTCGAAACAGCCATCAATATGTCCGCTCGCTATATTAACGATCGCTTCATGCCCGACAAAGTCATCGACGTCATCGACGAAGCCAGTGCCATCGCCAAAGTTTCCGCCGACAAAAAGGGCGGCGGCAAATACAAGAAATTAAAGATAGAACGCTCTGATTTACAGGAAAAATTAGAGGCTTCCGCCGAGGAGCATGATTTTGAAAAAGCCGCTCTCTACAAGCAGCGCATTGCTCAGACCGATGAAGAAATCAAGAATTTAGAAAAGGCCGGCGTCAGCGACAAGGAAACTCCCACCTTAACAGAGGAAAACCTTGCCACAGCCATTTCCCTAAAGACTGGCATTCCTGTGTCGAAAGTCCACGGCTCAGAAATGTCCATGCTTATCGGCCTAGAGGATCATCTTAAAAAATCCGTCATCGGCCAAGACGAGGCAGTAGAGCAGGTATCAAAGGCCATCCGCCGTGGCCGCAGCGGCATCAGTAGTGTCAAGCGCCCTATTGGTTCCTTCCTCTTTATGGGGCCAACTGGTGTCGGCAAGACAGAACTTGCGCGTGTTATCGCCAGGGAAGTTTTTGGCGGTGATAATGCTTTGATTAAAATTGACATGTCCGAATTTGGCGAAAAGCACAATGTTTCTCGCCTAGTTGGCGCTCCCGCTGGCTATGTCGGCTATGATGATGGCGGCAAGCTCACCGAAGCTGTCCGTCGCCACCCATACTCCGTAGTACTCTTTGACGAAATCGAAAAGGCCCATCCAGACGTCTTTAATATGCTTCTTCAAATCTTAGAAGACGGCATTTTAACAGATGGCCAAGGCAACAAAATCAAATTCAACAACACTGTTGTAATTCTTACATCAAACCTTGGCGCTTCAGAGATGTACGACGATATGGAAATGGGCTTTGCTGCCCGCACCAAGAAGGATGAAAAAGACCTAGAAAGGGAATACGAATATAGCAAGGCCGCCGCGATGAAGGAATTAAAGAAGTCAATGCGCCCAGAGTTAATCAATAGGCTAGATAATATCCTCGTCTTCCATGCTCTTACTAAAAAGCAAGTCGAGCATATCTTTGACAATCTCCTTGCCGATTTAAAGAAACGCCTTGCCACCAAATCCATCGGCCTCAAAATCACCGATAACGTCAAGTCTTACTTAATCGACCAAGGCTACGATCCTAAAAACGGCGCTCGCCCACTTCGCCGCGCCATCGAGGATAACCTTGAATCATTACTATCTGAAGCAATTATTGCCGAGAAAATCAAGCCAGGCGAAATTGCCTTAGTCGATTTGAAAAATGGCAAATTAACCTATAAAATTGAAAAGAAGGAGAAATAATGCCAAAAACCGCTGTTAAGGCAACCAAAGAGCCAAAGTTTCATATTCTAATTTTCGTAATACTTATACTCGCGATTATTGGCATTTCTACCATTTATCTAGCAAATTTCACTAGCCTAAACGACCGTATCTCTACTCTTTTCTACTCTGCTCCGGCAGAAGTCACTGCCCTGGAGGATAAAATTGATTTTACCGAGCCAGCCACCTACACTTTTCGTGCTACTCGTCCTAGCTTAGAAAGCCGCGAGCAGTTTAATGAATCTTGTCGCTCGCACAATGCTGACATCTCTGTCCTCGGCTGCTATACTGGCGGGCGGATGTATATCTACGACATTAAAACGCCAGAACTTTCTGGCATTATCGAGAGTACTGCCGCCCACGAATTCCTCCACGCCGCCTGGGATAGGTTGCCAGAGTCCGAGAAAAATACCGTTTCCACCTATCTAAATCAAGTTTATGCCGAGCATAAAGATGCTCTTTCTGAAGATTTAAGTAATTACGACGCCGCCGATCAATTAGACGAGCTTCACTCCCGTATCGGCACCCAAATTGCCGATTTGCCAGATTACCTAGAAAAATATTATGCCAATTACTTCAAAGACCAAGATAAAGTTGTTGGCTATTATAATAGTTATATTAAGCCATTTAATGAGATTAAGTCCCAGATGGACTCCCTAAAGGAAGAGCTAGACACTCTTAAAGCTCAGATAGATGCCGATACGGAAAATTATTATTCTCGCGCTCAAGCCCTTTCCACTGCCATCGACGAATTTAATTCTTGCGCTAATCAAGCCGGCTGTTTTGGCAGTAGCGCAGAGTTTAATAATCGTCGCGCGGAATTAGTATCCGAGCAGGATGAAGTTAGCGAATTATACAGCAAAATAAATGCCGCCGTAGAAACTTACAATCAGAAAGTGGAGGCATACAATAACAATATTCTTCGCACCGAAGAATTGCAAAATGCCGTTAATTCCAACGCCAAAGTTAATAATCAAATCGATAGTTAATAAAAAGAAAGGATGATTAATAAATGAGAAATGAAATCAATAAAAACTACCTAGTCCCCACCGTTGTCGAGGAGACCATCGAAGGCGAGCGCGCCTACGATATTTATTCTCGTCTCCTAAATGATCGCATTATCTTCCTTGGCGAAGATGTTAATGCTCACACGGCCAATCTTGTCGTGGCACAATTACTATTTCTCGCCCATGAAGACCCAAAGAAAGATATTAAATTATACATCAATTCCCCAGGTGGCTCCGTCTACGACGGCCTAGCCATCATCGATACCATGGATTACATTGCGCCAGACGTTCAGACGATTGGTATTGGTCTGCAGGCCTCAATGGGCGCCATGCTCCTAGCCTGCGGCACTAAGGGCAAAAGATACTGTTTGCCAAATTCCCGCATCATGATTCACCAGCCATCTTCCGGCACCGAAGGCAAAATTACTGATCAAGAAATTATGCTCCGCGAAGGTGTCTTCCTAAAGAAGCGTCTTGCCGAGATTTTCGCCGAGCGCACCGGCAAAAATCTCAAGCAAGTCGAAAAGGACATGGATCGCGACAATTGGATGTCTGCCGAAGAGGCAAAGGAATACGGTATCATTGATGAAATCGTCAAAGACTAATTTTGTCTGCCAGCAATGTGGCACTTCGTATGCAAAATGGGTCGGCCAGTGTTCTAATTGTGGCAGCTGGAATAGTCTGGTCGAGCAAGCCCCCCAAGTCGAAGTCGAGAAAAAAACGGCTCTTGCCCGCGCTGAAGTTTCTGGCAAAAAATTAAACTATTCTAGTATTAAGTCTATCACTCCTTCCGATGCTAAAGAGCGCCTAAAGACGGAGTTTAAAGATTTAAATGAAGTGCTTGGCGGCGGGATTTTAATGGGCTCGGTCAATCTCTTAACCGGCCAGCCAGGCATCGGCAAGTCTACGATTCTGATGCAGATTTGTAGTGAAGTCGCCAAGACGCGCCCCGTGCTCTATATTTCTGGCGAGGAATCTGCCGGCCAAGTAAAACTCCGTGCCGAGCGCCTTGGCGCCAGCTCCGATAATCTTAGTTTTGCCAGCTCCACCTCTGGTAATGATATCGCCAAAACTATCGAATCTGGCGAGTTCGACCTAGTCATCGTCGATTCCATCCAGACTCTCGCTCTCGACGAAATCTCTTCCGCCCCAGGCACCGTTTCTCAGGTAACAAATTGTGGCAATCTTATCATCCGCGCCGCCAAAGCCACCGATACTGCCGTAATTATCGTCGGCCACGTCACCAAAGAGGGCACGCTTGCTGGGCCGAAAGTTTTGGAGCATCTAGTGGATGTTGTTTTAAATTTTGAAGGAGATAGATATGGTGGATTTAAGACTGTCCGTGCCGTCAAGAATCGCTTTGGCTCGACATCCGAAGTTGCCATTTTCGAGATGAACGATAAAGGTCTAAAAGAGGTAGAGAACCCTTCCGCTACCCTTCTTGCCGAGCGCCAAAATACCGACGGCTCGATTATTTTGGCTACGTTAGAGGGTACTCGCCCAATTTTGGTAGAAATCCAAGCTCTCGCCACGCCGTCTAATTTTGGCTATCCCAAGCGCACCGCTTCCGGCTTTGATATTAATCGTCTAAATCTGTTGATTGCCGTTATTCAGCGCCGCACCAAGTTAAACTTAGACGATAAAGACATTTTTATCAACGTCGTCGGTGGCATGAAATTAAACGATGCCGCCGCGGATTTGGCCGTCTGCCTCGCCATTGCTAGCGCCGTCGCTGGCCGCAAACTCGCCGAAGATTACGTCGTCTTTGGCGAAGTCGGCCTCGGTGGCGAAGTCCGCTCCGCCTTTCGCCCAGACCAGCGCATCGCCGAGGCCAAAAAGCTCGGCTTCAAGCACGCCATCGCCCCCGCTGGCATCAAGGACAAATTCGTCACACCCGTCCGCGATCTCCGCCAGACCCTCATCAAATACGTTAAGTAAGCCATAATTATTATACTTTTCAAGTCTTGCTCTAATTGGCAAATGTCTTTATAATAGAAGTATAGCGAAGAATTTACCAATAATTAAAGGCGTCTGCTTTTAAAGTATTTGAAAATTTAATTTTGTAAGTTTCCAAGACCGGAAGCGTAATTCATTTGTCTATTATAATGGTGCCATGAACACCTTTTAATCAGTGGACAATTGAATTGGACGCTTATTGGCAGGTTCTTCGCTAAGTTTCGTGGCACCATTTTAGTTGGCTCAAATACCTCCAAACTAAAATGGTGCCGGCGAGGCGAAAGGTAAAAGTAAGGAGGTCTTGCCAATGAGCAATAAACATCAACAATTAAAATTACATCAGAGTTTCATTTTTAATCCCAAGCATTATAGATTATTCGCGCTTGGGCTTTTTGCGTTTTTATGCGCCTATGTCGTCGCCAGCACTCTTACGCCCGTCCGCGAGTCCGATGCTAGCACTGTAGAGATTACTAATAACACTACCGATTACTTCATCCGCATCACTTCCGCCGATAATCTCCCAATGTCCGTCGAGGCTAGCCCCACCGGCCAGCTCGCCCTCGCTGCTGATACATTAAATATTGTTACTAATTCCCCCAACGGTTACAAGCTCTATGTCTCTACCTCTGGCAACGATAATAATATCTATCAAAATGGCTCTTCTTCTACTGCTTCCTCTGGCTACTTTGGCCCTACCACCGGCACAGTTTCTAATCCCGTTAATCTTGTGCAGAATACATGGGGTTTTGCTCTCTCTAAGGTAACAGATACATCCTCTAGCAAGTATAATCCTATCGCTTCCACCTTTGCTGATATCTCAGATTATGTTAATTATACTGGCTCGCCTACTAGTAATTCCACTTGGGCTAGTGTGCCAACTTTCGCCAATTCCGAAAATGCCAAAATCTCAGAGCTATCTACTAGTAATAGCCCTGATGGGAACGACCTAGATATTTATTATGGTGTTAATGCTTCTACTACTTTACCAACGGGGAATTATAGCACGGAAGTAACTTACACTGCCATTTCCGAAGGTGTCAATGTCTTCCCCACCATGCAAGATTTCACCGCCGAGCAGTGCTACAATATGGCCGAAAACACCAGCATAAACCTTTCCGATGCTCGCGATGATAAATATTATCGTGTCACCAAAATGGCCGATGGCCACTGCTGGATGACGGACAACTTAGCCCTAGATGGTACAGACAAAGCCGGCAATGTTCGTGTCCTCACCCCTGCGGATAGTAATGTCACCACCAACCGTCCACTTGCCGCCAATATCGAAAATGGCACTGCATCTGCCTACGATGTAGTTCAAATCTATTCCGGCGTAGCCGAAGATGTAACTAGCTCTTGTGATTTAACTACTAATCCATATTGCATAGTTAATACTACGACAAAGTATGGCAATCTTTATAATTGGAACGCAGCTACCGCTGGTGTAGGCCTCCAAGCTACTACTGGCACTGTTACAGAATCTATCTGTCCTAAAGGTTGGCAATTGCCAGATAATGATGGGGTTTATTCATATCAAAACTTGATGCTACATTATGGCTTACCAACCACCAATATTACTAATGGTTCTGCCGTTCAGTCCATTCAGCAAGCTCCATTTTACTTTGCCTTCGCTGGTTACTATAATAGTTCTTCTGTTGGCCAAGTTGGCATAGGAGCATACTATTCCCGTACTGTAGATACTGCTAACAACAATAGATCAAACTATGCGTATTTACGTACGGATAATGGTGTATTCCATCCTCAAGATATCAACTATAAATCTTATGGTTTCTCCGTCCGCTGCGTCTTCTCCGGCCAGAGCACAGACCCTACCATGCAAGATTTTACCACTGCGCAGTGCACTAACCTCGCCACCAACGCCAGCGCTGTCCTCGTAGACAGAAGAAATAACCAGTTCTACCGTGTCGTCCACGCCCAAGATGGTAACTGCTGGATGGCAGATGATCTCAACATTTATGGCCAGGCTATTTCCGCCACAGATAGCGACTTTACTACTCCCTCTACTTATACTCTTCCTGCAAGCATTACTCAAACTACGGAATGGAATACCGTAATTATGGATAGACCAATGGTAGAAGTTTCTCATGGTTTAGGTAGCAATGCAAGCACAAATCCAGAATCTTATGGTAAGGCATACTACAACTGGTGCGCTGCCACTGCCACCTCTGGCGAGAGCACTATTAGCTGTAGTACTACCACAACACCAAACACATCCATCTGTCCAAAAGGCTGGCAAATGCCTATTTATGGAGATTCTACAACAAATAAATCATATACAAAGCTGCTTAATGCGTATAGTATTACCACAACCGAAGTCTTTTTCAATAATACTATTCTGGGATTTGATAAAGAGAATCATAAGAACCTATACGATGCGTTTTCCGCATCAGAAGGTTATGGTACTGGTCCTCATTTTTGGCAAAATACACCAGTCAATAGTGATCAAGCATGGAATATGCGATCGGCGGATGGTCTCGCAAGCGATCCCAGACCAGACAATATTAGCTATAAAGGAGGACACGGAATGATAGTTCGCTGTGTCCAGCGCTAAACCCCTACTGCTTGCCCCACCCAAAAACTATCCCGTCAAACCTATCCTCGCGATTTCAGCGCCAGCCTCACTCTCTCACCCACATCCAGCGAAGCATCTACCTCAGAAAGCGCGTCCGTCGCCTCCTTCAAAGTAAAGCCCAGCGCAATCAGCGCATCCAGCGCCTCATCCGCCTCTGGCTTGGCGCCAGCCACCACAACTGGCTCGCTTGCGCCCACATGGCTCGGCAGGCCCACCTTATCAGCCAGGTCTACAATCACCCTCTCAGCAGACTTTTTACCCACCCCAGATGCCTTAGACACATACGCCGCATCCGCATTAGCAATCGCATTTCGCACGTCCTCCGGCGCGCCCAGCGACAAAATCGCCATCCCCGCCTTTGGCCCGATGCCATTTACCGATATCAGCATCACAAATAACTTCTTTGCCGCCAGCGAAGTAAATCCATACAGTTCCTCAGCCGTTTCTCGCACCGCATGATAAGTATAATATTTCATCTCTGTGTCCAAATTCGCCGCGTCAAAGTCCAGCGCCGACAGCATAATCTCATACCCCACCCCATTTACGTCTACAATCACAGACGAGTCAAATTTTTCAGTAATAATCCCTCTAATATGTGAAATCATATCTCTATTTTACCATATTCTTACTAGCCGCTTGCGGCTGATACATCAAAGTATGCGTAATTGCCGCCGCCAGCGCATCCGCCGCATCGTCCGGCTTCACAATCTTTTCCATATTCAGATGTAGCCGCACCATCTCCTGCATCTGTTTCTTATCTGCGCTACCGTATCCTGTCAAAGTTTTTTTAATCTCATTTGGCGTATATTCAAAAATCGGCAGGTTATGTTTTTTGCACACCAAAATACAAATCCCCCGCGCTTCCGCCACCGATATTCCCGTAGTAATATTTTTACTAAAAAACAATTTCTCAATCGACACCATATCTGGCTGCCACTGCTCTACAATCTCCGTCAGGGAATCATAAATATCCTCCAGCCTCTCTGGTAACGGCGTATGTGCCGGCGTAGCAATCACTCCCGCATCTAGCATTTTCACCTTCCCGCGCAGTGTGCCGTTATTTTCGGCCACAGCAATCACTCCAAATCCGCAAATCCCCGTCCCAGGGTCTATTCCTAAGATTTTCTTTGTCGCCATATATATTAATATTTTATCACCCCTTGCCAAAACTGTCATTTTGAGGTAAAATATAACAAATAGAGTAATAATGCATTATATTATATAAATAAAGGAAATTTCCATGTCTGAAAATACACTCACGCTCGAAAAGCGTACCGAAACTGGTAAAAAACTAAAGGGTCTTCGCGAGGCTGGCAAGATTCCATCCGTCATCTACGGCGGTAGCAACGATCCAATTCTCGCCGCTTCCGATTATAATGCCACGGAGAAAGTTTTACACATCGCTGGCTATCACTCCACTATCGACCTAGATATTGACGGTAAAAAGCAACTCGCCATCGTAAAGGATGTTGCCATCGATCCTGTCTCCCGCAAGATTATCAATGTTGAGTTCCAGGCCGTTTCTGCCGACCAAATCATTGAGGCTACCGCACCTATTGTCATCGCAAACTTCGACGGCTCCGATGCTGCCAAGCTTCACCTTGTCTATCTTCAAGTTATGGAAGAAATTGACGTCAAGGCCAAGCCGTCCGAGCTCCCAGAGGAAATCATCGTCGATGGTAGCAAGCTCGCCAAAGTTGGCGATAAGCTCACCGTTGCTGATATCGTCTTGCCTGCTGGCGTAGAATTTGCTGACAAGGAAATGTCTAAAGATCAAGTCATCGCCAATGTTTACGACCCAGCTGCCGAGGCTGCCGCTCGTGAAGCTGCCGACAAGGCCGCCGCAGAAGCCGCTGCCGCTGCTGAGGGCGAAGCCTCAGCCGAAGGCGAAGCAGAAGCTAGCGCCGAGACCGAAGGCGAACAAAAAGCCGAATAAACCTCAATCACCTATTCGAGTCCTAGTCACATCTAAGATTTCGTTTCTAGATTTAGTATGTGTCATTTTTACCAATATTCAGCTTATAAAAAATCCCCCGTCTGGCTTGCCAGACCATAAGGGATTTTTTATAGCGATGAATATTGTAAAAATCGACAATAGACTAAGTCGAAATCGAAGATGTGGCTAGGGCTTGGATAGGATTTATGTGTTAGCTCAGTGCTTTTTGATTCGCCACTAGTCTATCAAGCAGCGCGCTCTGCCCTCTGCGCGTATTCTTGTGCTCTCCTGCCCAAGCCTTCAGTGCTGGCTCCTGCAAGGCTCTAGCAAATGAAAATGTCACGTTCCATGGGAACGGTCCATTTTTCAAGACCGCCTTCAGATTCTCCGTTGCTTCCTCTGGGCTTTGCCCACCACTCAGGAATACTACCCCTGCCAAATCTTTTGGCACGTGCTCTTTTAGGATAATGGCAGTCTTTGCGCCAATCTCATCCGTTGTAGATTTTACATCATAATCTTTTCCAGGTAATACCATATTACATTTTAGGATACATCCAGGCAGTGCCACATCAAATCTATGTAGCTCCTCAAACAGTTTATCTAGTACCCTGCCCGTCACTTCGGCGCAAGCCTCAATCGAATAATCCCCGTCATGCACTACTTCTGGCTCGACAATCGGCACTAGCCCTACTATCTGGCAAGCCTTTGCATATCGCGCCAATATTTCACAGTTCTTATTAATAGCCTCGCTCGTTGGCAGGATAATCTTCTCATTTTCTACCTTTACGGTAAATGCCGCGCGCCATTTGGCAAACCTCAGCCCCATCTCGTAATAATCATATAATCTTTCAAGCAGCCCATCTAGACCATCAGTATATACTTCCTCCGAGCCAGTATCAAGCGGCAAAAGCCCCTTGTCTACCTTAATCCCAGAGATAATCCCTTGCTCCGTCAGATAATCCACAAATGGCTGCCCACCCTCAGTTTTTTGGTGTGCGGTTTCGTCAAATAATATCACTCCGTTCACATACCAATCCAAATTCTTCGTCGTCAGCAGCATATTGCGGTAGTCCCAGCGGTGCGCCTCATCATCTGGAATATCTGCCGCCACAAATTTCTTATGAATCGAGCCGCCAGATTCATCCGCCGCCAAGATGCCCTTGCCGCGCCGCACCAGACTTTCTGCCATCTGGGCGATATTGCGCTCCCTCTCGCGCACTTCGCGCAGCAGTTCATCCAGTTTCTTCATCGTCAGCACTTCGCGCAGCGTCGAATTCTCTACATTTAGTTTAGCTAGCAGCAGAGCATCGCGCGCTGTCTTCCCCTGAAGCAAGGCTGAAAATATCGTCGCAGCAATCGTTGAATACATCGTCAAATGCGTACGTAGCCCCGCCCTGTCTGGCAGCCACTCCATCCGTAGCGGACCCATTGCAATTTCCCCTTCAGAGATTTCGCAAAGAATTGCCTTCGTATCTATCTCGCGAGAAAGATCATCGCAAAATACGATATTAGACATCTTTGCCAGTTCCATTTCTAGATTGCCGTATTTCTTGCCGATATAATATGCTATTCTCGTATTTTTAGACAGGGAAACAAACGATTTAATTTTTTGCAATAAATCATCCGTCAAAGAGGCAGATCTTCCAATGTATAACCAATCTATTGCATCTTTTGGTGCTTCCCACTTCGCTGGGCGGCGCTCATCAGAGGTAAGATAGCAAATATCATCATCACGAGTCAAGATGTAGCGGTATTCGCATTCACAATTCTCCGCCGTGGCCTTATTTCCGTCCATTTTTACCGAGCCAGCCATCACGTCCGCGTCCAGCCCCATCTTTTTCATCACGTCAAGGCTTACTGCTACTCCTCCGAGGAAACTAGATCGCTCAAAGAATTTATACCCCCTTCCGTCAAACGCCAAATCTAGCCACGCGGTACTATTCTCATCCGTCTCAAAAGCATTGGCGCTTTCATCCATTGCTAAATATACATCCTTTATAACATTGCCAATCAGTAGTATCTTGCTCATACTTATCATTATACCATAAAAATGTTATAATATAATTATGAAATATCTATCCGTTCTCGGCCGGCAGCCAGAAATCTCCCTAGCGGAATTATCCGCTCTTTTTACCAACGTTCAAAAAATCGCCCCTAGCCTTGCCACTTTCGAGTCAGAGCAAGATCCAAACATAGACCGTCTTGGTGGCAGCCTCAAGCTTGCCAAAAAGTTAGACGGCTCCCTTACAGATTATCTCTTTAATCTCCCAGACGGCAAAATCACCATTGGTCTCAGTGATTATTCCAAAAAAGCCACGCCTCGCACAGTAGGCCAAGATGCCATGAAACTCAAAAAGATATTAACTAGAAAAGGCCGCTCCGTCCGCATCGTCCAGAATAAATCCACAGTATTATCCACCGCTACCAGTCATCACAATCATCTCGGCAGCAAGGAAAAGGCCGTAGAAATCATCAAGATTAATAAAGATATCTATATTAGCCTCGGCACACAGAATATTACCGCCTATGCCCGCCGCGATCAAGCCCGCCCCGCTAGAGATGCCAAAGTTGGCATGCTTCCGCCAAAGCTCGCCCAGATTCTCATCAACCTTTGTAGCCCCCTCCCCAAAAAATCCCGCATTCTCGACCCTTTCTGTGGCACTGGTGTCCTTCTCCAAGAGGCCTATCTCATGGGCTACACCCCCTACGGCACCGACATCGACGCCCGCATGGTAGAATATAGCCAGAAAAACTTAATGTGGTTAATGGAAGGCAGAAATGACGTCTGTAGCGAGGAGGGTGGCTCGCGTGGGAGGGCTCCCAAAATATTCCGCAGCGAAGCGAGGATAGATTTTGGGAAGGAAAACGCGAGACAGGACCCCCGCTCGGTAGAGATTTGCCAAGGCGATGCTACTACCTTCAAGTGGTCTGGCAATATCTCGGCTGTCGCCTGCGAAACTTACCTCGGTCAGCCCATGTCCCAGCCCCCTGCAGAAATAAAACTAAAGCAAGAAAAACAGCATTGTAAAGAGATAATCATCGGCTTCCTTAAAAATCTCCAAGGTCAAATCCAGCAAGGTACCCCAGTCGTCATCGCCATCCCTGCTTGGCTCCGCCCAGACGGCACATATTCTAGGCTAAATCTCCTTGACGATTTATCAAATATGGAGTATAATAGAA
>JAFWNO010000060.1 GCA_017510305.1 Candidatus Saccharimonadota bacterium
ATCTGGCACAGGCACAATCCCTACATTCGGCTCTATCGTCGCAAAAGGATAATTCGCTGCCAGTGCCCCCGCATTCGTCAGCGCGTTAAAAAGCGTAGATTTTCCTACATTTGGTAGGCCCACAATTCCACATTTAAGATTACTCATATCTATAATTATATCATATTTTCACGATAATAGGGGTCAGTATGCCGCCTTGCACAGTCCTATAGCTCGCCCTGATTTTTCCACAAACACTACATATGGTGTATTTTACTATTGACAAACACTATATGTAGCGTATATAATCATAAGTAGATTAAAATAATTATGCTAAAAGGAATTAAAATGAAAAATATTATCTATACTAAACCATCTGATGCTACTAAATTCGACTTGTCGCGTTTTGAAAAATCTCTCTCAAAATATGCCAATGTGCCAGAAGCCGAGATCAAAAAAGCCCTAAAGGAAGTCGACAGATACGAAAATATGCACGTTAGTGTCTTGGTGGAAGTTGGCGTTTCATTGCTAGAAAAATACGGGAACGACAAAATTGCCGAGCAGTATTATAATGACCATAATGAATATTTCTCTGAGGAAAAATTTGAGCGCTTACGTCGCATTACTGGCTATCTCGTCGGTACTCTAGACCGCTGGAATGATGGTAAAAAGGCTGAAGAAAAAGCACGCGTCAAGCACTCTGTTAACTCCAGTATCGACGATGCCGCCCGCGCCACTGCCCTAGAAAACCAAGCCCTCGCCCGCAACATCGCCTACGCTCAGTAAGTTTTCTGATTTGGGCAAGTAGAAAGGACGTTATTCATGGCGTCCTTTTCCGCCTCCGTCACCCACAAGTGGTATTTATACTTGACGGCGACTTGCCTCGCCACATACTCGCAGCGGAACTTCTTATTCGGCGGCAGCCAAGTCGCCGCGTCGCCATCACTTTTTTGCATATTTGCCGGCCCATCCGCTGCAATCAGATTCAGCGGGTCCGTTGCTATCTGGTAGCGCACATCCTTTTCCATATACTGTGCCCCCTTCTGCCACGCATCAGACAGTGCTACTATGTGGTCTATCTGGATGTTTTTAGAGAATTCCTCTCGCGTAGTATAATTTCGCTCCTCCCCTGTATATGGCTCTATAAAATGACCCGCCACTACGTTGCACCCTTCAAGCACCGCCGAATCCCCCACTTCCCGCTTAATAATCCTCTGTCTCAACGAGCACCCATCCACGTCTGGCCAATTATTATAAAACTCCGTTCTAGCGTAGCCAGTCTTTGGCGCCCGCCCTTTCACTTCCAATTTTTCTAATACTTCTGTCGCCAGCGGGGAATTGCTATTTGCATCTACACTACTTCCGGCCCCTTCTGCACTACCACGCTCGCCGCCAGCACCCTCATCTGCCACTTCTACCGAAGTCACCTCTGTTTCATAACTCGCCGGGTTTATTATTAGCCACGCCCCCACTCCCGCCAAAAACACAGCCCCCGCTACAGTCCTTCGCATCCGGTGCGACATTTTCATATCTTAATTATATACCTCCTTAACATTAAACCATTTTAATTCAGCTAAAAATCTTTTGCAAGCACAGACGCTATCACTCCTATCGCGAATATCCGAACAACTGTTGTAAAAAATACTTGAAAAAATCACAAATCTGTGCTATAATAGAGTTATAGCATAATAATTCTTGTATCGGTACGTGGAGGAGTAATCACATTACTTGTGCCGGTCGTGAAATGTATATTGTAAAAATTAATAAAGGAAAATTAAATGAACGAACAAGAAGCAGAGCGCCGTGCTAGGCTTTTAAAGATGCGCGAAGAGCGCCTTCCAAGTATTAAAAAACAGTTTGAAGAGGCTCAAAAGCGTAATTTTAATAGTAATTTCAAGCCAGGTGGCAAAGATGCCAATCTAGTCAAAAAGGCTAAAAAGCCTGCTAAAAGCCCAGCCAAAGCTAAAAAGCAGCCAAAGAAAGGCAATAATAAGCCTGCTGCGCCAAAGACCAAAGAGGATCGCCGCAAGGTGGAACTTTCTGTTTCCACTAGAAAAGGCGAAATGGTCCATCACCAGCGTATGCTTTCCCAAGATGTCAATGCTCAGGCCACTCAGCACATCATTGGCGTCCCGGTGAATAAATCTCGCTACAATGGCTACAATGGCGCCCAGATTACCAATGCCGAGCTTAAAAAGTCTCGCCCCGATCCAGATGCTGTCCGCATCATCCCTATCGGTGGTGTCGGCGAGTTTGGTATCGGTAAAAACATGACCATCATCGAGTATAAAAACGAAATTATCATCGTTGATATGGGCGTGCTTTTCGCCAGCGACGATTATCCAGGTGTTAATTATCTCATTCCAGACATCAAATACTTAGAAGACAATAAGGATAAGGTCAAAGCCATTCTCTTTACTCACGCCCACCTAGACCACATCGGCGCCTGCAAGCACCTACTTCCAAAATTCAGCACTACCACTCCTATCTATGGCACAGATTTTACCATCGGCATGATTAAGCGCCAGATGTCCGAGCTCACCGACGAGCCAGACATGAATTACATTAGTGTAGATCCATTCAAACACGAGAAAATTCAAGTTTCCGAGCATCTTTCTGTTGAATTTATCCATGTGCTTCACTCTATTCCGGGCAGCACAGCTATCGTTGTGCGCACCCCAAATGGCGTCATTTACCTCTCTGGAGATTGGCGCCACGAGGAAAGACCATACGGTACCCAGACTGATTACGAGCGTATCGATGAAATTGTCGCCAAAGAGGGCATTACTCTTATGCTCAATGAATCTACTAATATCGACAGTCCAGGTCATCACCCACATTCCGAATATGATGTCGGTGAAAATATTGGTAAAGTTATGGATCATTACGCCACTGGCCGCATTATCGTTTCTAGCTTCTCCTCCCAAGTCTCCAGAATTGAAAGTACTCTCCGCGAGGCTGCCGCAAGGGGTAGAAAAGTCGCCTTCGCCGGCTTCTCTATGATAAATAATGTGGAAGTGGCTCTTCGTGCTAAAGCCATCAAAGTACCAAAAGATACTATCGTTAAAATGGAAGATATCATTAAACTTCCAGATGATAAGCAAACCATCGTCTGTACCGGTTCCCAGGGCGAGCTAAATGCCGTGCTCAATCGCATGGTCACCGGCCAGCACAAATATATCAAGGTTAAGCCTACCGATACTATTATCTTCTCGTCTAACCCTATCCCAGGCAACGAGCCGCACGTAGTTAATACCGTCGATGGCCTCCTCCGCGAAGGCGCTCAGGTTATTCAAAACGGCAAGACTCACCTTACTAATATTGGCCCGCTTCACCTTTCCGGCCATGCTTATTATGAAGACCATGTTGATTTTGTCACTAGAGTAAACCCAAAGAACTATATGCCATATCACGGCGAATTCTTCATGCTTCAACACAATGCCGAGATGGCCGAAAATGTCATTGGTATTCCTCGTGAGCGCATTATCATCTCTGATGATGGCGACATCGTAGAATTAGGGAAAGACCAAAAGATTCGCAAAAACGGCCGCATCGCCGTTGGCAATAAACTTTACGATGATGCCGATCAAAACGTCCACGAGGCCGTTGTCAAAGATAGGATTCACATCTCTCGCGAAGGTATCTTCGTCGTGGTACTGACATTATCTAAGAAGACTGGTCGCCTCGTCAAGACTCCAGATATCGTCTCGCGTGCCTTCATCTACCTGGATAATTCTGAGGAATTAATCGGCAAAATCCGCCACTACCTCCGCACCAAGACTGATAAAGTCGGCCGCGACGATCCAGATCTCAAAGCCACCAAGGAAGAAATCAAGGAAGACGTCTCCCGTATTCTCTTTGATGCCACCGGCCACACGCCAATCGTCATCCCAGTTATAAATAAAGTTTAAGTGGTATTATTGTTTTTTGTATGGTCTTAATTTCTTTATATGTGTTTTATACCTTTCTTTTCTTTGATAGTAATAATCTTTTGCTAATTTCTTAATTTGGTTCGTCGAATCCTTCCTCAATTCCATCACAAAGTTTTTTACCTTATAACTTGCTACCGTTGAAAAAATAAAGTCAATAAACATTATAATGGCAAAAATTATTGCTAGCCCTACCGCCCACTCGTTACTGAGCGAGCCAATAATTCCGCTCACCGCCGGCTGCGTCAGATACACAATCGCCATTCCGCCCACGCCAAAAAGCAGGGAATTTTTCAGGCAGATCCGCCCGTTCAGATTATATGGATAATTCGAATAGTCCCACCACCGCATCTTAAACAATTTTTCCATCAAAAAACTCGTCACATATTCAAGCGACGTGCATACTATCATTGACACAAAATAGGTAAAAATCGGATTCATCGACACTTTATGTGTCGCCGCAATAATCACCACCGCACCCAGCCCATATATCGGGCAATACGGCCCAAAGAGAAAGCCTCGATTCTCAAAGGCTTTCTTTGGATTCGTCAGATGTGAAATCTCCAGTAAATATCCCGCCACCGAATAGACTACATAATAAAGAAACCATGTCGCTATTATTCTTGCCAAGTCGGTATCCATACTTAAATTATATCACGAACGAGGGGGTGACACATATGGAAGGGTTCCCAAAATATTCCGCAAGCGTTAGCTGAGGATAGATTTTGGGAGGGAAAATATGTGGCAGGACCCCCGCTCCTATGATATAATATGAGTTATGGGCCCGGGTGGCGGAATTGGTAGACGCGCTAGTTTCAGGTACTAGTGGTAGCAATACTGTGCAGGTTCAAGTCCTGTTCCGGGCACCAAGTAAATGGAGGAACAAAATGGTAGAATTAGAAATTCATGGCGTTGCGCCAGAGCTAGACATCGAGGCGGCAAAAGCCAAATTGTCAGAAATAAAAGCAGATAAAATGTCTGGCTGGCTTACTTTACCTACAGATTACGATAAGGATGAATTTGTCCGCATTAAATCTGCCGCAGAAAAAATCAATAGCGATTCTAAATATCTAGTTTGTATTGGTATCGGAGGATCCTATCTCGGCCACCGCGCAGTCATCGAAGCGCTAAACAGAAAGTCCCCTACCAAGATTCTCTATGCTGGCAGCTTCTTAAGTCCTGCCGCGCTCCAGCAAGTCCTCGACGAGCTTGGCGATAATGATTTTTCCGTCAATGTTATTTCCAAATCTGGCACCACCACCGAGCCTGCCGTTGCCTTCCGCATTTTCAAACAGAAGTTAATCGATAAATACGGCGAAGCCGAAGCTTACAAACGTATCTATGCCACTACTGATAGCCGGGAAGGTGCTCTTCACGATGAAGCTGTCGCTAATGGCTACGAGAGTTTCGTTGTTCCAGATAATATCGGTGGTAGGTATTCTGTCCTCACGGCAGTAGGCCTGCTCCCCATCGCTGTTGCAGGTGTCGATATCGATAAACTGATGGCCGGCGCCCGCGAGGAACAAGATGCAGATGATGAGAATATTTATAAGTATGCCGCCTTCCGCGCCGCCCTCTTTAATAAAGATTACGACCTAGAGGTTCTCGCTAGTTTCGAGCCTCGCCTCTTCTATTTTGCTGAATGGTGGAAGCAGCTTTATGGCGAATCAGAAGGGAAGAATAGCCAAGGCATTTTCCCAGCCGCCACTATCTATACTACCGATCTCCACTCTCTCGGCCAGTATATGCAGGAAGGCCGCCGCAATATCTTTGAAACTATCATTAATGTTACCGACGAAAATCCGCTCATTACCGTTCCGGAGCTAAAAGAGAATTTAGACGGCCTCAAATATCTCGAGGGCAAATCCCTATCGTATATTAATCAAAACGCTCTCCGCGCCACTGTTACCGCCCACAGCACCTCCATACCTGTTGTAGAAATTACAACACCAGAAATCAATGAAATGGAACTTGGTAAACTTATCTATTTCTTTGAATTATCTTGCGCTATCTCCGCCAAAATGCAAGGTGTAGACCCATTTAACCAGCCGGGTGTCGATATGTATAAAAACGAAATGTTCCGCCTTCTCGGCAAACCCACCCAGCAATCCAATCTTGACAACAGAGCCTAACTATAATAAAATAAAACCATAAGGTACATTGTCTACATTAACTAGAATAATGCAAACAATGTCCCCCTAGTTGTGGTAGTTAAGTCCTCGTAAGAGGACTTAACCTATCTTCGCCTACGTTCCACAGATAGAGAAAGTTTTAGGCGAATAAGTTTAAAGAGCTTTACATCTATTAAAGACATATTCTCCTCCTTTCTATACCTAGAGACCGCTGGTTATCTAGTATTGCCGCTTTAGTGCAGTCTCTGCCGAGTGTTACTCCACACGTATTATACGCCCCACCTGCGCCGAGACTTCACTTAGTTCTGTGAGCTAAAGATACTCCCCACAACAAGACTGATTATATGTTAAGTAAAAATCTTTCGCAAGCACAGACAGTTTGTTCTCTATATATCTCCGTTTTTTGCAAAATCTTTCCTAAAATCATAAAAACTATGCTAAAATAGATATAAGCACTTAAGAAGAGGTAATAAGAAAATGAGAACTAAAATTCGTCTGGG